>NZ_JAKWFH010000028.1:0-99628 GCF_029522185.1 Burkholderia sp. IO2
GTCAGGCCCAAGGCGGCTGCCTTCTGCGCCGACATCACCAGCACCGCGGCCGCCCCATCGTTCAGCCCCGACGCGTTCGCCGCCGTCACCGAGCCGTCCTTCGCGAACGCCGGCTTCAGCCCCGCCAGCGACTCCGCCGTCACGCCGTGACGCACGAACTCGTCCGTCGCGAACTGCACCGGCTCGCCCTTGCGTTGCGGAATCGACACCGGCACGATCTCGTCGTTGAAACGCCCGGCCTTCTGCGCGGCTTCCGCCTTGTTCTGCGACAGCGCCGCGAACGCGTCCTGCTCTTCGCGCGTGATCCCGTATTCCTTCGCGACGTTCTCCGCCGTGATCCCCATGTGGTACTGGTTGTACACGTCCCACAGCCCGTCGACGATCATCGTGTCGACCAGCTTCGCGTCGCCCATCCGGAACCCGTCGCGCGAGCCCGGCAGCACGTGCGGCGACGCGCTCATGTTCTCCTGGCCACCCGCGATCACGATCTCCGCGTCGCCCGCGACGATCGCGTTCGCCGCCAGCATCACGGCCTTCAGGCCCGAGCCGCACACCTTGTTGATCGTCATCCCCGGCACGGCGTTCGGCAGCCCCGCCTTGATCAGCGACTGCCGCGCCGGGTTCTGCCCGGAGCCGGCCGTCAGCACCTGGCCCATGATCACTTCGCTGACCTGCTCGGGCTTCACGCCCGCACGCTCCAGCACTGCGCGGATCACCGTCGCGCCCAGTTCGGGCGCCGCAACCTTCGCCAGCGAGCCGCCGAATTTGCCGACCGCGGTCCGCGCGGCCGATACGATCACTACATCCGTCATGTTCAATTCCTGCATCGAAATCAGTTCGTCGTTGTGACGCCGGCACGGGGCGACGGCGCGCGTCGGGCCAACCGGTGCGATCGCGGTCGCGGTCGCGCCATCTTCGCGTGCGGCGCCTGTTCGCACCGGCGGCACGGCACACCGCCGCACGGGCAACCGTGCACGGGCGTCTCGCGGCGCATCGGACGCTCGCCGGCCCCGCGTGGCACACGCGGCGCCGGCGCCGTCCGGCGCCGATCAAGCGTGTCGCGCCTGCGCGCGACACGCATTCAGCACGCGTTCAGATCACGCAGCCGATTCGCGCGCAGCCGCGGCGTCCTTGCGGGCGGCCGCAGCCGTCTGCTTGGCGCCGCGGGTGGCCGTTTCGCTGACTGCATCGAAACCGCTCTGCGCCGCTTCGATCGCCTGCCCCGTCGCTGCACGCACGGAGTCGGCCGCGGCGGTCGCCGCGGACAACGCCGAATTCAGCGCGGCCACCACCGGCGCCGAGCCGGCCGGTGCGTGCTTCGACAGTTCGCCGAGCACGTCCTTCAGGCGCTTGTCGTTCTGTTCGTACTGGGCCTGCGCGACCTTCGCCCATTCGGATTGCGTCGACACCGCGATGTCGAACAGATGGCGGCCATACGACACGACCTTGCCGGCCGCTTCCTGCGGCGCGGCGACCTGCTGCGCGAAGCCCGCGGCCGGGTTGTTGCCGTTGAACGCGTTCTTCAGCTTGTCCTCGTATTCCTCGAGCGCCGTGCGGGCCGCTTGCAGGTTGAGTTCGACGACGGCCTCGAAACCGTGGATCGCCGGACGGGCGATCGCGAACCAGGCGGCGATACCGGATTGATAATCGGCGGCGAGTTTTTCGGGGGCAAATACGGACATCGGGCACGCTCCTGTTAGCAATGCGAGAGACGACGTAAAGAAAAATGGAAGCTTGATCGACAGCGCTTCCTTATTGACGACCCGTACCTGTTTGAGCACGAGCGGTTGAAGGAAGTCATTCTAGAGCGATTAATTGTCAATTAAATGGCATTAATGATAGGTATAAACCCTTATTACCCTTTAGAGCGGCCGCTGCAGTCCGCGTGCCGACATCGCGGGCAGGATGCCCGCACGCTCCGACCCGCAATGCCTTTTTACCTTTTTACAGCATAGCGCATCGTGACGTCGCGCAATATTTACCAATCCATTATTCCGTTTATTAGAAAACCGGCCCTCATTAAAAATGGAGTGGTCGCCGATGTAATCGTTTTTTCGGGATTTATTATGAAATCGTTTTCTGGATTATTAATGACGAATTCAATGATCGGATGAATTACGATCGCGATAAAAACGAGGCCGCTCGAAGCGGCCTTGGTCGATGCGGTGAAGCGCGGGGTCAGCCGGCCAGTTCGCGATGCAGCGCGCGGAATTCCTGCGCGAGCTTGTGGGTCGGTTCGAGATGGATCACCGGCGTCGACTGCTGATGCGATTCGCGGATCTTCACCGACGCGGACAACCGCGACGCGAGCACCGGCAGCCCTTCGTCGACGAGTTCGTCGACCAGCCGTTGCGGCAGGCTCGCGCGCGGCTGGAACTGGTTGATGACGATCCCTTCGACTTCGAGCGCCGCGTTGTGGTCCTGCTGGATTTCCTTCACGTTCTCGAGCAGCGTGTACAGCGCGCGGCGCGAGAAATCGTCGCAGTCGAACGGGATCAGACAGCGCTCGACCGCGATCAGCGCCGAGCGCGTATAGAAATTCAGCGCGGGCGGCGTGTCGATGTACACCGCATCGTAAGTGTCGAGCTCGTTGAGCGCGTCGCGCAGCTTGTAGATCTTGTAGCGTGATTCGAGCTTGCCGTGCAGCGTGTCGAGATCCGGATGCGCGGGCATCACGTCGAGTCCGTCGAACGGGGTCGCGTGGATGAACGACGCGACGTCGACCGGCCGGAAGTTGAAGGTCAGCGCGGTTTCGAAGAAACCGGCCACGCCCGGTTGCGCGTCGGCCGCCGCGTCGCCGAGCAGGTAGCGCGTCGAGTTCGCCTGCGCATCGAGATCGATGACGAGCGTGCGCAATCCTTCGCTCGCGCTGATCGCCGCCAGGTTGCAGACGATCGTCGACTTGCCCACGCCGCCCTTCTGGTTGAACACGACCCGCCGCATGGTGTCCCCTCGCTCGAAACGTCGAAACGGCCAGCTTAGCGGGTCAATCATGGCGACCGCGTGACGCAGGTCGAATTGGACGCGACAGTGCGCGCCACGCGTCACACGCGCGGCACCGCGCCCGATACGTAGCGGTTGCCGGGCACGCTCCACCGCCACGGGAGATCCTGGCCGACGCGAATGCCGATGCGCGGCCCGCCCGCCAGACCGGCGGGCGGCGCCAGCCCGTCGTCGACGATCGCGAACCCTTGATGCGCGCCGGCCAGGTCGACGCCATCCTGCGCGCCGCCGATCCCCATCGCCTGCGTCAGCCGGGCCGGCCCGCGGCACAAGTCGCGATCGCGCGTGCGCGGCGGCCGCGCCGCACGCATCTGTTCGAGTCCGTGCAGCGGCTCCAGCGCCCGGATCAGCACGCCCGTTCCCGCGCCGTCCGGGCCGCACACGCAGTTGCAGCACCAGTGCATGCCGTACGTGAAATAAACGTAGAAGTGCCCGGGCGGCCCGAACATCGTCGCGTTGCGCGGGGTCTTGCCGCGATAGGTGTGCGCCGCCGGATCGAGTGCGCCCGCATACGCTTCCACTTCGACGATGCGGCCGGCCCGGCCGTCCGCGGCCGCGAGGATCTTGTTGAGCAGTTGCGGCGCGACCTCGGTGGCCATGCGGTTGAAGAATGCGCGTGGCACGATGGCGCCCGGCCACGGAGCCGCCGTCTTACTGCGTCGCATCGTGTCCCTCCGTGATCGCCGCGGAATGAAGCTCGCGATACGCATCGATCAGATCGTCGAGCCCGAATGCGCGGTTTCTCCCGCTGGGATTCGGCAGCACCCACACCCGCGCATGCTCGATGCGGGCCGACTGCAATCCCCACGCGACTTCGCGCTGCCCCGACAGCGCCGAATAGGCCGCCTTGCCGAGAAACGCGACGAAGCGCGGCGCATGCTGCGCGACTTTCTGCTGGAACGCGGCGCCGGCGACCGCGAATTCCGCGCGCGAAAGCTGATCGGCACGCGCGGTCGGCCGCGGCACCACGGCCGTCAGCCCGCAGCCGTAACGGAGGATCTCGCGATCGTCCAGCGGCGAAATTTCCGTCGGCGTGAAGCCCGCGAGATGGAGCACGCGCCAGAAGCGGTTGTTTCTCCCCGCGAAGTGATGGCCGGTCGCGGCCGCGAGCAGGCCGGGATTGATCCCGCAGAACAGGACGTCGAGATCGGGCGCGATGAGGTCGGGGAGTGCGTCAGCCACGGTTCATCCGGCGTGCGACCGGCGGGAACGACGTAAACGAAACAAGGCCCGAAAACCCGGGCCAAGCGACTGGCTTGACTCGGATATTCGGGCCCATCGTGATGCGAGGGTGCGACTGGCGATCAGAACGGGATATCGTCGTCCATCTCGTCGAAGCCGCCGCCTGCCGGTGCGCTCGGACGGCTCTGGCCGCCACCACCCGCACCGCCACGCGCCGCGCCGCCGCCGCCGGCACGACCGCCGCCGCCACGCTCCGCCTGCTCGCCGCGACCGCCGCCACCACCACCGTAGCCGCCGCCATAACCGCCTTCGTCACCGCCGCCACCGCCGCCGCCCGAACCGCCGCGGCCGCCGAGCATCTGCATCTGTTCGGCGACGATTTCGGTCGAGTAACGGTCCTGGCCGTCCTGGCCCTGCCACTTGCGCGTGCGGATGCGGCCTTCGATATAGACCGACGAACCCTTCTTCAGGTATTCGCTGACGATTTCCGCCAGACGGCCGAAGAACGCGACGCGATGCCACTCGGTCATTTCCTTGAAATCGCCGCTCGCCTTGTCCTTGTAGCGATCGGTCGTCGCGAGACGGATGTTCGCAACCGCGTCGCCGCTCGGCAGGTAACGGACTTCAGGATCGGCGCCGAGATTGCCGACGAGGATGACCTTGTTGACGGATGCCATGTGTTTCTCCAGTAAATTCGATGCCGGGCCGCCCGCGTGTGTCGCCGGAACGGCCCGCCGGGCACGCCGGCGCGCTGCCGATGCCTGCCCGAGTGAGGTTCAGGCCTTGCGCGGCGGCGCCTTCATATTGGCCGCGATTATAAGCCACGCGGCCACGAGCCCCGAACACGTGTAGAACACCGTGTTCGCGCCCCCATGCTTCAGCAGCCAGCCGCCCACGATGCCGCCGAGCGCGAGCCCGATCGACTGCGTGGTGTTGTAGACGCCCGTGGCCGCGCCCTTGCGCGAACCCGGCGCGAGCTTCGACACGAGCGACGGCTGCGACGCTTCCAGGATGTTGAACCCGAGGAAGTAGACGAAGAGAATCGCCGCCACAATCAGGATGGTATGCGGCGCGCTGCCCAGCAGCAATTGACCGATCAGGATAGCCAGAATGCCGCCGAGCAGCACCGGCTTCATCTTGCCCCGTTTTTCCGCGACGATGATCGCCGGCACCATCATCACGAACGCGAGCCCCATCACCGGCAGGTAGACCTTCCAGTGCGCGGCGACCGGCAGCCCGCCGTCGACCAAGAGGCGCGGCACGACGAGGAACAGCGCCGTCTGCGTCGCATGCAGCACCAGCACGCCGAAGTTCAGGCGCAGCAGCTCGACGTTGTGCAGCACCTCGGCGAACGGCGCGGGCACGTGCACGGGCTTCGCCGCATCGGGCACGATCCACAGCACGACGCCGATCGCGAGGATCGACAGCACGCCGACGATCGCGAACAGCCCGCTCATCCCGACCCAGTGGAACACGATCGGCGCGCCGACGATCGCGACCGCGAACGACACGCCGATCGACCCGCCGACCATCGCCATCGCCTTCGTGCGGTTCTGCTCGGAAGTCAGGTCGGCGATGAACGCGAGCACCGCCGACGACACGGCGCCCATCCCCTGGATCACGCGGCCGACGATGATCCACGTGATGTCGTGCGCGAACGCGGCGACGAAGCTGCCGAGCGCGAAGATCACGAGGCCGGTGGCGATCACCGGCTTGCGGCCGAACTTGTCGGACGCCCACCCGTAGAAGATATAGAACAGCGACTGCGTGACGCCGTAGGCCCCGAGCGCGATCCCGACGAGCAGCACGTTGTCGCCGCCCGGGATGGTTTTCGCGTAGACGGAGAACACCGGCATGATCATGAACAGGCCGAGCATGCGCAACGCGAAGATCGCCGCGAGCGACGTGGTCGCGCGCAGTTCGGGCGCAGTCATGCGGGAAGACGTGGCAGACGGATTGGACATCGGGAATGAATTTCGAATGATCGGAATGTCCGCCCGGCGGCGGGCGGCGGAAGATCAGGACCGGCGGCCTGGCGGCCTTTCGGGCGACGCGTCGGGGCCGGATGCAGACGGCCTGCGGGCCGCCCGGAACCGTGCGGCGCGACCGCATTCCCCGGCGCAGGTGTCGCCTTGCTGCCACCTGCTGTAAAGGCTGGGGGCCGTAAACGACGGTCTCGAAAAGCCGTTATAGTAGCAGGTTTGGTTCCCTCCATTTTCGCCAGGTTCATGGAACAGATCCGTATCCGTGGGGCACGCACCCACAACCTGAAAAACGTCAATCTCGACCTGCCGCGCCACAAGCTGGTCGTGATTACCGGGTTGTCCGGGTCGGGCAAGTCGTCGCTCGCGTTCGACACCCTTTATGCCGAAGGCCAGCGCCGCTACGTGGAAAGCCTGTCCGCGTACGCCCGCCAGTTCCTGCAGCTGATGGAGAAGCCCGATGTCGACCTGATCGAGGGGCTGTCGCCGGCGATCTCGATCGAGCAGAAGGCCACGTCCCACAACCCGCGTTCGACCGTCGGCACGGTCACGGAAATCCACGACTACCTGCGACTTTTGTACGCACGTGTCGGCACGCCGTACTGCCCCGACCACGACATCCCGCTCGAGGCGCAGAGCGTGTCGCAGATGGTCGACGCGGCGCTCGCGCTGCCCGAGGAAACCAAGCTGATGATCCTCGCGCCCGTCGTCGCGAACCGCAAGGGCGAGCACGCCGAGCTGTTCGAGGACATGCAGGCGCAGGGCTTCGTGCGCTTTCGCGTGCGCTCGGGCGGCGGCGCCGCGAACGAAGGCGTCGCGAAGATCTACGAGGTCGAGTCGCTGCCGAAGCTGAAGAAGAACGACAAGCACACGATCGACGTCGTCGTCGATCGCCTGAAAGTGCGCCCGGACATGAAGCAGCGGCTCGCCGAATCGTTCGAAACCGCGCTGCGCCTGGCCGACGGCCGCGCGATCGCGCTCGAGATGGATACCGATCACGAGCACCTGTTCAGCTCGAAGTTCGCGTGCCCGATCTGCTCGTACTCGCTGCAGGAGCTCGAGCCGCGCCTGTTCTCGTTCAACAACCCGATGGGCGCGTGCCCGGAATGCGACGGCCTCGGCCAGATCACGTTCTTCGACCCGAAGCGGGTCGTCGCGCACCCGTCGCTGTCGCTGGCCGCGGGCGCGGTGAAGGGCTGGGACCGCCGCAACCAGTTCTACTTCCAGATGCTGCAGAGCCTCGCGGCGTTCTACGAGTTCGACATCGACGCCGCATTCGAGGATCTCCCCGAAAAGATCCGCAAGGTGCTGCTGTTCGGCTCGGGCAAGCAGACGATTCCGTTCTCGTACATCAACGAGCGCGGCCGCACGACGATCCGCGAGCACGTGTTCGAAGGGATCATCCCGAACCTCGAGCGCCGCTACCGCGAGACCGATTCGGTCGCGGTGCGCGAAGAGCTGTCGAAGTACCAGAACAACCAGCCGTGCCCGTCGTGCGACGGCACGCGCCTGCGCCGCGAGGCGCGCCACGTGCGGATCGGCACCGGCGACTACGCGCGCGGCATCTATGAAATCAGCGGCTGGCCGCTGCGCGACGCGCTCGGCTACTTCGACGGGCTGACGCTCGACGGCGCGAAGCGCGAGATCGCCGACAAGGTGATCAAGGAAATCGTCGCGCGCCTGACGTTCCTGAACAACGTCGGCCTCGACTACCTGTCGCTCGAGCGCAGCGCCGAGACCTTGTCGGGCGGCGAGGCGCAGCGCATCCGGCTCGCGTCGCAGATCGGCTCGGGGCTCACGGGCGTGATGTACGTGCTCGACGAGCCGTCGATCGGCCTGCACCAGCGCGACAACGACCGCCTGATCGCGACGCTCAAGCACCTGCGCGACCTCGGCAACTCGGTGATCGTCGTCGAGCACGACGAGGACATGATCCGCACGGCCGACTACGTGGTCGACATGGGCCCCGGCGCGGGCGAGCACGGCGGCGTCGTGGTCGCCGAAGGCACGCCGAAGCAGGTGCAGTCGAATCCGCAGTCGCTGACCGGCCAGTACCTGCTCGGCAAGCGCGTGATCGAGTACCCGGACGAGCGGCTCGCGCCCGATCCGGAGCGGATGCTGCGCATCGTCGACGCGCACGGCAACAACCTGAAGCACGTCGATCTGGAACTGCCGGTCGGCCTCCTGACCTGCATCACCGGCGTGTCGGGCTCCGGCAAGTCGACGCTGATCAACGACACGCTGTATCACGCGGTCGCGCGCCACCTGTACGGCTCGGCGGCCGAGCCGGCGCCGCACGAGGCGATCGAGGGCCTCGAGCACTTCGACAAGGTGATCAACGTCGACCAGTCGCCGATCGGCCGCACGCCGCGCTCGAACCCGGCCACGTACACGGGCCTGTTCACGCCGATCCGCGAGCTGTTCTCGGGCGTCCCGACGTCGAAGGAGCGCGGCTACGATCCGGGCCGCTTCTCGTTCAACGTGAAGGGCGGCCGCTGCGAATCGTGCCAGGGCGACGGCGTGCTGAAGGTCGAGATGCACTTTTTGCCGGACGTCTACGTGCCGTGCGACGTGTGCCACGGCAAGCGCTACAACCGCGAAACGCTCGAAGTGCAGTACAAGGGCAAGAACATCAGCGAAGTGCTCGACATGACGGTCGAGCACGCGTACGAGTTCTTCAGCGCGGTGCCGGTCATCGCACGCAAGCTGAAGACGCTGCTCGACGTCGGCCTCGGCTACATCCGCCTCGGCCAGTCGGCCACGACGCTGTCGGGCGGCGAGGCGCAGCGCGTGAAGCTGTCGCTGGAGCTGTCCAAGCGCGACACCGGCCGCACGCTGTACATCCTCGACGAGCCGACCACCGGCCTGCACTTCCACGACATCGCGCTGCTGCTGGAAGTGATCCACCGGCTGCGCGACCAGGGCAACACGGTCGTGATCATCGAGCACAACCTCGACGTGATCAAGACGGCCGACTGGGTGATCGACCTCGGCCCCGAGGGCGGCGCCGGCGGCGGTCAGATCATCGCGCAGGGCACGCCCGAGCAGGTCGCGAAGACGAAGGCGAGCTTCACCGGCAAGTACCTCGCACCGCTGCTCAAGCGTCCGACCCGCAAAGTCGCGGCCGGCTGACGCCGCTCCACCCGGCCCGCGCGCGGCCGTCCGGCCGCGCGCCTCCTCGTTTTCCCTTCTGCGTTTACACCACGCGCCAAACGGCCCGTTTGCGGACCATAATGGCAGCTATACTTTACGGTCGTAAGGTTCGCCATCCGCACCAATCCGGTGCGGCGCCGGGCGGCCCGCACGCTGCCGCGCGCTGCGCGGCACGATACACGGACGACAGGAATCCACGATGGAGAAGCAACAAGAGTCGCGCGACACGCAGAACCGCGAGCCGCACCTGCGCAGCGTGCGGCTGACGAGCGACTTGAGCCTGCCGAAGCTGTCGGCGCTCGAGATCGGCAGCTATCTCTTCGCGCTCGTCATGATGTGGCTCGTCCTCGAGCTCCGGCTGCTCGGCGGGATGCTCGCCGGCCTGCTCGTCTACCAGCTGATCCACACGATCGCACCCGTGATCGAACGCCACACCACCAGCATGCGCGCGCGCTGGGTCGCCGTCGTGCTGTTGTCGATCGCGATCGTCGGCGCGCTCACCGGCCTGACGATCGGCATCATCGAGCATTTCGAGCACACGGTGCCGAACCTGCAGAGCCTGCTCGACCAGCTGATGCAGATCGTCGAGCAGACCCGCGCACGCACGCCGGCGTGGATCGCCAATCTGCTGCCCGTCGACGTCGAACAGATGAAGACGAAGGCGGCCGTGCTGATGCACTCGCACATGGACCAGCTCCAGCAAAGCGGCAAGAGCGTCGCGCGCGGCTTCGGCCACGTGCTGTTCGGGATGATCATCGGCGCGATGATCGCGATCGGCGTCGAGCAGGGCAAGGTGCGCCGGCCGCTGTCGACCGCGCTCGTCATGCGCGTGTCGCGCTTCTCCGACGCGTTCCGCCGCATCGTGTTCGCGCAGATCAAGATCTCGGCGATCAACGCGGCATTCACCGGCATCTATCTGCTCGTCGCGCTGCCGATCTTCCACCAGCGGCTGCCGCTGTCGAAAACGCTCGTGCTCGTCACGTTCATCGTCGGCCTGCTGCCGGTGATCGGCAACCTGATCTCGAACACGCTGATCGTCGCGGTGTCGCTGTCGGTCAGCATGGGCACCGCGATCGCGTCGCTCGCGTTCCTCGTGGTCATCCACAAGCTCGAATACTTCCTGAACGCGAAGATCATCGGCGGCCAGATCGAGTCGCGCGCGTGGGAGCTGCTGCTCGCGATGCTGATCATGGAAGCCGCGTTCGGGCTGCCGGGCGTGATCGCCGCGCCGATCTTCTATGCGTACCTGAAACGCGAGCTGTACCTGCTGCGGCTGATCTGAAACCGCCCGCCAGCCAGCGGAAAGCAAAAACGCCGCGCCCCGTGAAGGGCGCGGCGTTTTTGCTTGTGGAGCCGGCCGTTCGCGGCCAACGGATCAGCGGAACACGACCGTCTTCGTCCCGTTCAGCACGATCCGGTGCTCGACGTGCCACTTCACCGCCCGCGCGAGCGTCACGCACTCGACGTCGCGGCCGATCGCGGTCAGCTGGTCGGGCGTCATGCTGTGATCGACACGTTCGACTTCCTGCTCGATGATCGGGCCTTCGTCGAGATCGGTCGTCACGTAGTGCGCGGTCGCGCCGATCAGCTTCACGCCGCGGTCGAACGCCTGGTAGTACGGCTTCGCGCCCTTGAAGCTCGGCAGGAACGAATGGTGGATGTTGATCGCGCGCCCGGCGAGCTGCTCGCACATATTCGGCGACAGGATCTGCATGTAGCGCGCGAGCACGACGAGATCGGCCTGGTGCTCGTCGATCACTTCCAGCACGCGCGCTTCCTGCGCGGCCTTCGCGGCATCGGACGAACCGCCGATCAGCGGGAAGTGATGGAACGGAATGTTGTAGCTCGCCGCGAGCTGGTAGAACTCCTTGTGGTTCGACACGATCGCCGGAATCTCGATCGGCAGCTGGCCCGTGCGATAGCGGAACAGCAGGTCGTTCAGGCAGTGGCCGATCTTCGACACCATGATCACGACGCGCGGCTTCACGGCCGCATCGTGCAGCTCCCAGCGCATCGAGAACTGTTCGGCGAGCGGCGCGAATTCCTTGCGAAGCGTGTCGAGCGCCGACGCGGCATCCACGCCGCCGCCGTCCTGCTCGAAGTGCACGCGCATGAAGAACTCGCTGGTGCGGCTGTCGCCGAACTGCGCGGAATCGAGGATGTTGTTGCTGCGCTCGAACAGGAAGCCCGAGACCGCATGGACGATGCCGTGCCGGTCGGGGCACGACAGTTTCAAGATAAAGCTGTGATCGGTCGGCATGACCGCTACTCCCATTGTTTCCGTATTCGTCAAATTGCCCGTTCGCGCCGCGCGGCTGCGCGCTCGGCGCGCGTCACGCCGCCGGTACGAACAGCGCGTCGATGCCGGCCGCGTCGGCCGCCGCAATCCAGCGGTGGCGCAGCAGCGTATCGAGCGTCGCGAGGCTCGCATCCATCGTCGCGCGGCCTTCGCGCAACCAGCCGATCACCTCGGGCACGCTGGCCAGCAGGTGCTCGGCCACTTCGCCGTCCTGGTTGCGTGGCGCGAAGTCGTGCGGCAGCGGCAGGTCGTACACGAAGATCAGTTCGGATTGCGTGCCTTCCGGCAGCGAATTCAGCACCTGCACCGTGCGGCCCGCGATCGCGCGCGCCGCCAGGTCGGCCGGAATGCCGGCTTCTTCCCAGCATTCCTTCGCGAGCGTCTCGTGAACGCCCAGCCCCCAGCCGATCCCGCCCGCGACGACGTTGTCGAGCATGCCGGGGTCGGTGGCCTTGGTCGCGCTGCGGCGGCCGAGCCACATCTTCGGCGCAGCCGCGGCGGGCGGCTCGCCCGGCGTAACCGCATATTCTACGATGCCGTTCACGTGCACCGCATAGGTCTGCGTGCCGAAGAAGCGCGACGCGGCGCGCTCGATGTACGCGAGCGGCGGATCGTCGAAGCGGTTGCGGATCGCGTAGATCTCGTCGCGCCAGCCGGGAATCGCGCCTTCGGCGGCGAGCGCGCCGATCGCGCTGGCCAGCGCCATGCTGCGCGCGTCGACCGAATCGTAGCGCGCCGACAGCACGACGCGCTCGCCGGTCAGCTCGAACACGTCGGGCCAGCGCGCGAGCTTCGCGACGTCCTGGCGGCGCACCCAGCCGACCGCCTGGCCGGCGATCTCGAAACGCAGGTGCGCGGCCGGATCGAAGCGGCGCGCGGCCGCGATGCACGGAAACGTCATCGTCATCAATCCTTCAGCGCGACGCGAATGCCGATCGCGATGAACGTCGCGCCGGCGATCCGGTCGAGCCACACGCCGGCCTTCGGGCGGCGCTTCAGCCACGTGCCGATCATGCCCGCGCCGACGCCGAACAGCGAGAAGACCGCGGCCGTCTGCAGCATGAACAGCGCGCCGAGTTCGAACATCTGCAGCGTCACGCTCTGCGCGCCGTGCGGATCGACGAACTGCGGCAGGAACACGACGAAGAACAGCGTGACCTTCGGGTTCATCAGGTTGCCGATCACGCTCTGCCGGAAGATCGTGCCGAGCGGCTGCGGCGGCCGCGCATGCGCGTTCGCGAGGCCCTGGCTGCGCAGCGCCTTGATGCCGATCCACACGAGGTACGCGGCGCCCGCGAGCTTCAGGATCTGGAACGCGACCGGCGACGAACGCAGCACGGCCGCGACGCCGAGCGCCGCGAGCGTCGTGTGGAACAGGATCCCCGCCGTGAAGCCGAGCGCGGCGACGAAGCCGGCCGCGCGACCCTGCGAGATGCCGCGGGCGAGCACCTGCAGGTTGTCGGGACCCGGCGCGAACGTGATCGCGATCGACGTGGCGAGAAACAGCATGAAGTTGGGCATCGTGACCTCGCTGCGGAATGTGAACCAGGCGTGAATCAGCGCAAGCCGGGGCGGCCCGCCCCGGGGGACCGGCGTTCAGTGGCCGGAGAATTCGGTAACGGTGTAGACCGGCAGTCCGGCGTTGCGCAGCAGCGCCGAGCCGCCGAGATCGGGCAGGTCGATGATCGCCGCACCCTCGACGACCACCGCGCCGAGCCGCTGCAGCAGGTTGCGCCCCGCCATCATCGTGCCGCCGGTCGCGATCAGGTCGTCCATGATGATCACGCGATCGCCGGGGCGGCACGCATCTTCGTGGATCTCGACCGTCGCGCTGCCGTATTCGAGGTCGTACGATTCCGAACGGGTCTTGTACGGCAGCTTGCCGACCTTGCGGATCGGCACGAAGCCGACGCTCAGCTCGTACGCGACGATCGGCGCGATGATGAAGCCGCGCGCGTCGAGGCCCGCGACGTAGTCGAGCTTCGCGTCGACATAGCGTTCGACGAACAGGTCGACGAGGATGCGCAGCGCCTTCGGGCTCTGCAGCAGCGTCGTGATGTCGCGGAACTGCACGCCCGGCTGCGGCCAGTCCGGCACCGTGCGGATCTGGCTATGGATGAAGGCGACCGGATCGAGCGGTGCGCCCGACGACGAATGCGGCATGAAACTCTCCGAAAAAAACGGTGCGCGAAGATCGGGCACCGTTTCTGATCAATACGGGTCAGGTTGTGAATCGCGGCTCACGCGGCCGCGGCCGGCGGGTCGCGCCGATGGCGCGACAACCGCTCCTCCGCGAGCGCGAGCGCCTCGGGCAGCCCGCGCAGCACCACGATGTCGCTCGCGCGCAGCTTGGTCTGCGGATCGGGTTCGACGCCGCGGATGCCGTGCCGGCGGATCGCCGTGACTTCCAGCCCGAGCGCGTACAGCCCGAGTTCTTCCAGCGAACGCCCGACCGCGTCCGCGCGCGCATCGACCGGCACCGATTGTAGCCGCACCTGCTCGTGATCGTCGTCGTCCGCGTCGTCGGCGCCGCGGAAATAGCCGCGCAGCAGGCTGTAACGCTCGTCGCGCATCTCCTCGACGCGCCGCACGACCTTGCGCATCGGCACGCCGACCAGCACCAGCGTATGCGACGCCAGCATCAGGCTGCCCTCGACGATCTCCGGAATCACCTCGGTCGCGCCGGCCGCGAGCAGTTTCTCCAGGTCGGCATCGTCCACGGTACGCACGATCGCGGGCAGCGTCGGTTCGAGCTCGTGCACGTGGTGCAGCACGCGCAGCGCGGACGGCGTGTTCGCGTAGGTGATCGCGACGGCCGCCGCCCGGTGGATACCGGCCGCGAGCAGCGACTCGCGGCGCGCCGCGTCGCCGAACACCACCGATTCGCCGGCGGTCGCCGCCGCGCTCACGCGATCGGGATCGAGGTCGAGCGCGACGTACGAAATGCCTTCCTGTTCGAGCATGCGCGCGAGGTTCTGGCCCGCGCGGCCGTAGCCGCAGATGATCACGTGGCCGCGCTGCTTCAGGCTTTGCGTCGCGATCCGCGTCATCTGCAGCGACTGCTGCATCCATTCGGTCGACGACAGCCGCATCACGATGCGGTCGGCGTTCTGGATCAGGAACGGCGCGGCGAGCATCGACAGCAGCATCGACGCGAGGATCGCCTGCAGCAGCGTCGAATCGACGAGATGCCGGTCGAGGATCAGGTTCAGCAGCACGAAGCCGAATTCGCCGGCCTGCGCGAGGCCGATGCCCGTGCGCATCGCGACGCCCGGCGTCGCGCCGAACAGCCGCGCGAGCCCGGCGATCATCGTCGCCTTGAACAGGATCTGCCCGACGAAGAAGCCGAGCACGATCAGCGGATGCTCCCAGATCACGCGCGGGTCGAGCAGCATCCCCGTCGTCACGAAGAACAGGCCGAGCAGCACGTCGCGGAACGGCTTGATGTCCTCCTCCACCTGATGGCGGAACGGCGTCTCGGAAATGAGCATCCCGGCGATGAACGCGCCGAGCGCGAGCGACAGCCCGAAGCGGTCGGTGATGAACGCGGCGCCGAGCGTGACGAGCAGCAGGTTCAGCACGAACAGCTCCTGCGAGCGGCGCCGCGCGACGACGTTGAGCCAGCGCGTCATGAAGCGCTGGCCGATGACGAGCAGCAGCGCGAGCGCGATCACGATCTTGACCGCCGCGAAGCCGAGCGTGAGCGCGAGATCCTTCGACGACTCGGCGCCGAACGCGGCGATCACGATCAACAGCGGCACCACCGCGAGATCCTGGAACAGCAGCACGCCGAAGATGTTGCGGCCGTGCTCGGTCTCGATCTCGAGCCGCTCGGCGAGCATCTTCGACACGATCGCCGTCGACGACATCGCGAGCGCGCCGCCGAGCGCGATACTGCCCTGCCACGTGATGTGCACCCAGCGCTCGAACAGCGCGCCGAGCACGAGCGCGAGCACGAGGGTCGCGACGACCTGCAAGAGGCCGAGTCCGAACACGAGCCGCTGCATCGCCCTCAGCTTCGCGAGCGAGAATTCGAGGCCGATCGAAAACATCAGGAACACCACGCCGAATTCCGCGAGGTGCTCGGCCCGTTCGAGATCCGCCGCGACGCCGAAGGCGTGCGGGCCGACCAGGATGCCGACGGTCAGATAGCCGAGCATCGGCGGCAGGTTCAACGAGCGGAATACGACGACGCCCACCACCGAGGCCAGCAGCAGCAGCAGGGTCATTTCGAGCGGGGAAATCACAGGCGAAGCGTCCTCGTTCGTCGGGGCCACGGCAATGCGGGCGCGGGTGGTGGCGGTGGACAGGCGACCTCGGACGAGTCCGAAGGCGCGGCGCGGCGAACAAACGCCTTTGCTATACTCCGCGCATGATAGCGAAAATCAATGATGATCGGGCGCTCGCGCTCGCCCGCGACGTGCTCGACATCGAGGCGGACGCCGTGCGCGCGCTGCGCGACCAGCTCGACGGCGGCTTCGTCCAGGCCGTGGCGCTGCTGCTCGGCTGCCGCGGCCGCGTCGTGGTCTCCGGGATCGGCAAATCGGGGCATATCGCCCGCAAGATCGCAGCCACGCTGGCCAGCACCGGTACGCCGGCCTTCTTCGTCCACCCCGCCGAGGCCAGCCACGGCGACCTCGGGATGGTCACCTCCGACGACGTCTTCATCGGCATCTCCTATTCCGGCGAGTCGGAAGAACTCGTCGCGATCCTGCCGCTCGTGAAGCGGATCGGCGCGAAGCTGATCGCGATCACGGGCCGCGCGGGGTCGAGCCTCGGCACGCTCGCCGACGTGAACCTGAACGCCGCGGTGTCGAAGGAAGCGTGCCCGCTGAACCTCGCGCCCACCGCGAGCACGACCGCGGCGCTCGCGCTCGGCGACGCGCTCGCCGTCGCCGTGCTCGACGCGCGCGGCTTCGGCTCGGAAGATTTCGCGCGCTCGCATCCGGGCGGCGCGCTCGGCCGGCGCCTGCTCACCTACGTGCGCGACGTGATGCGCTCGGGCGACGACGTCCCGTCCGTCGGGCTGAACGCGACGCTGTCGGACGCGCTGTTCCAGATCACCGCGAAGCGCCTCGGCATGACGGCCGTGGTCGACGCCGACGGCAAGGTCGCCGGCATCTTCACGGACGGCGACCTGCGCCGCGTGCTCGCCCGCGACGGCGATTTCCGCACGCTGCCGATCACCGAAGTCATGACGCGCGACCCGCGCACGATCGCGCCGGATCACCTGGCCGTCGAGGCCGTGGAACTGATGGAGCGCCACCGGATCAACCAGATGCTGGTCGTCGATGCCGACGGCGCGCTGATCGGCGCGCTGAACATGCACGACCTGTTTTCGAAGAAGGTGATCTGATGAGCGCAGCGCTGACTGCGGCCGAACGCGCGAGCCGCGTGAAGCTGATGATTTTCGACGTCGACGGCGTGCTGACCGACGGCGGCCTGCTGTTTACCGCGGCCGGCGACGCGATGAAGTCGTTCAATTCGCTCGACGGCCATGGCGTGAAGCTGCTCGGCGAAGCCGGCATCGCGACCGCGATCATCACGGGCCGCCGCTCGGACATCGTCGCGGCGCGCGCGAAGGAAATGAAGATCGCGCACTTGTTCCAGGGCGTCGAGAACAAGCTCACCGTGTTCGCCGACCTGATCGCGTCGCTCGGCCTGACGGCCGACGCCTGCGGCTACATGGGCGACGACTGGCCCGACCTGCCGGTGATGCTGCGCTGCGGCTTCGCGACGGCCCCCGCGAACGCGCACCCCGAGGTGATCGCCCGCGCGCACTGGGTCGCCGAGGCCCGCGGCGGCCACGGCGCCGTGCGCGAGGTCTGCGATGCGATCCTGCGCGCGCAGCGCCGCTACGACGCGCTGCTCGCCGCCGCCTGCGGAGCCTGACCGATGAGCACGCATTTCCGCTGGACCCAGATGCTGCCGCTCGTCGCGGTCGCCGCGCTCGCGGGCGTCACGTGGTGGCTGCTGCAGGCCACGCTGCCGCCGCCCGGCGAGGGCGCCGTGCAGCCGAAGCGCCATACGCCCGACTATTTCGCCGACAACTTCTCGGTCACCGAGCTCGACCAGACCGGCACGACCCAGTACCGGCTGACGGCCGCGAAGCTGGTCCATTACGAAGACACCGAAGGCAGCGACCTGACCGATCCGGCCATGCGCGCGTTCCAGCCCGGCAAGCCGGTCGTGACGACCACCGCGAAGCGCGGCACCGTCAACGGCGACGTGTCGATCGTCGATTTGTACGACGATGCGCGCATCCTGCGCGCGGCCGGCGGCGGCGATCCGCAGATGCAGGCCGATTCCCAGCATTTCCGGATCTTCGTCAATGACGATGTGATCCAGACCGAAAAGCCGGTTAAACTTCAGCGCGGCCTGTCGCTCGTCAACGCGACCGACGGCATGAAGTACAACAACGTCACCCGGGTCATCGAGCTCTACGGCAACGTGCGCGGCACGATCGCCGCGGCGGACACGTCCGGCGGCTCGAAAGGTCAACCCAGGTGACGCATCCCTCACGTGACTGCATGAACGAACCGTTCCCTCGACAGATTTCCGGCGGCGCTGCGCGCGCCGTCCGCGCCGCGCTCGCCGCGACGCTCGTGGCGCTCCCGCTCGTCGGGCTGGCGCCGCTCGCCCATGCCGAGAAGGCCGACCAGAACAAGCCGATCAACGTCGAGGCCGACAACCTGACCTATGACGATCTGAAGCAGGTCACGGTCGCGACCGGCAACGTCGTGATCACGAAGGGCACGATCATCATCAAGGGCGATCGCGTCGAAGTGCGCCAGGACCCGGAAGGCTATCAGTACGCGACGTCGTTCGGCAGCGGCAAGAAGCACGCGACGTTCCGCCAGAAGCGCGAAGGCCTCGACGAATACATCGACGGCGACGCCGAGCGCATCGACTACGACGGCAAGCAGGATCTCACCACGCTGACCACCGCCGCGACCGTGCGCCGCCTGCAGGGCACGTCGACGGTCGCCGATACCGTGCACGGCAGCGTGATCACGTACGACGGCCAGCGCGACTTCTACACCGCGAAGGGCGGCAAGGACGTCGCGGCGCCGGGCAACCCGAACGGCCGCGTGCGCGCGATGCTGTCGCCGAAGAACGGCGGCCCCGCGCCGCTGAACGGGGCGCCGGCCAAGCTGTCGCCGTCGACCACGATCCAGGGAGCGCCGGGCCAATGAACGCGCTTCCGAACCGCCAGCCGGCCGGCACGACGAGCTCGCTCGTCGTGCGCAACCTGAAGAAGCGCTACGGCTCACGCACGGTCGTCAAGGACGTGTCGCTCGACGTGAAGAGCGGCGAAGTCGTCGGCCTGCTCGGCCCGAACGGCGCCGGCAAGACCACGTCGTTCTACATGATCGTCGGCCTCGTGCCGACGGACGCGGGCGAAATCACGCTGAACGGCAGCTCGATCAGCCTGCTGCCGATCCACAAGCGCGCGTCGCTCGGCCTGTCGTACCTGCCGCAGGAAGCGTCGGTGTTCCGCAAGCTGACCGTCGAGGAAAACATCCGCGCGGTGCTCGAGCTGCAGCACGACGAGGACGGCAAGCGGCTGTCGAAGGACGCGATCTCGTCGCGTACCGAAGCGCTGCTCGACGAGCTGCAGATCGGCCACCTGCGCGAGAACCCCGCGCTGTCGCTGTCGGGCGGCGAACGGCGCCGCGTCGAGATCGCGCGCGCGCTCGCGACCAACCCGAGCTTCATCCTGCTCGACGAACCGTTCGCCGGCGTCGATCCGATCGCGGTGCTCGAGATCCAGAAGATCGTCAAGTTCCTGAAACAGCGCAACATCGGCGTGCTGATCACGGACCACAACGTCCGCGAAACGCTCGGCATCTGCGACCACGCGTACATCATCAGCGACGGTTCGGTGCTGGCCGCCGGCGCGCCGAGCGAAATCATCGAAAACGAAAGCGTGCGCCGCGTGTACCTCGGCGAACACTTCCGCATGTAACGTCCTCCTCGTGGCTGGCTGCACCCCGCCCGGCATCGCCGCGCGGGGCTGCGCCCCGCTTTGCATCCACGCCCGCGGGCATGCCCGCGGCCGGGCGGCGCGCCGCGCGTAATCGCGGATGGCTCAATGCGCCTGGGTCGTGGCAAACTGCCGGTATGACTCCCTCCTTGCCATGAAAGCCAGCCTTCAACTCCGCCTGTCGCAACATCTTGCGCTGACGCCTCAGCTGCAGCAGTCGATCCGGCTCCTGCAGTTGTCGACGCTCGAACTGCAGCAGGAAGTCGCGATGGCCGTCGCGCAGAACCCGCTGCTCGAGAACGACGACGAATGGATCGCGAGCCCGCTGCGCGTCGCGGCGGACGGATCGCTGATCGCGCAGACGCCGCCCGCACAGAACACCGAGCCCGCCGCGACCAACGGCAGCAGCCCGTCCAGCGATCGCGCGGAGCGCGACGAGCCGGCCGGCGCCGACGAATACGACGGCTACGGGTCCGGCGACGGCAACGACGGCCCGCAGTGGAACCTCGACGAATACGGCCGCTCGAGCGGCGCGTCCGACGACGACGACCTGCCGCCGCTGCAGGTGCAGGAAGCCGCGACGTCGCTGCGCGACCACCTCGCCGCGCAGTTGCGCGTCACGCAGGCCGGCCCGCGCGATCGCGCGCTCGTGATGTTCCTGATCGAATCGCTCGACGACGACGGCTACCTGACCGCCACGCTCGACGAAGTGCTCGCCGACCTGCCGCCCGAACTGGAAATCGACTGCGACGAACTGAACGCGGCGCTCGCGCTGCTGCACAGCTTCGACCCGGCCGGCGTCGGCGCGCGCTCGGCGTCCGAATGCCTGAAGCTGCAGCTGCTGCGTCTCGATCCGTCCCCGACGCGCACGCTCGCGCTCGAGATCGTGTCGCAGCACCTCGAACTGCTCGCCGCACGCGACTTCACACGGTTGCGCAAGCACCTGAAGGCGAGCGACGACGCGCTGCGCGACGCGCACGCACTGATCCGCTCGCTGGAGCCGTTCCCCGGCGCCGCATACGGCAAGGCCGAGGCCGACTACGTCGTGCCCGACATCATCGTGAAGAAGGCCGGCCAGGGCTGGCTCGCGGAGCTCAATCCGGAAGTCGTGCCGCGCCTGCGGATCAACAACCTGTACGCGAACATCCTGCGCAACAGCCGCGGCGATCCGTCGGCCGGATCGCTGAAACAGCAGCTCCAGGAAGCGCGCTGGCTGATCAAGAATATCCAGCAGCGATTCGACACGATCCTGCGTGTCGCGCAGGCTATTGTCGAGCGTCAGAAGAATTTCTTTGCGCACGGTGAAATTGCCATGCGCCCCTTGGTTTTGCGGGAAATAGCTGATACGCTGGGCCTACACGAGTCGACTGTCAGCCGTGTGACAACCGGGAAGTACATGCTGACCCCGTTCGGGACGCTTGAATTTAAGTACTTCTTCGGATCTCACGTCTCGACCGACACCGGTGGCGCCGCCTCGTCGACCGCCATCCGAGCCCTCATCAAGCAACTGATAGGAGCTGAAGACCCAAAATCGCCACTTTCGGACAGCCGCATTGCCGAGCTGCTGGCAGAACAGGGTTTCGTGGTCGCGCGCCGCACGGTTGCGAAATATCGCGAAGCCCTCAAGATCCCGGCAGTGAATCTGCGCAAGTCTCTTTAAGCCTGCTGCCTGCCCGGCGGCAGGCGTGTCCCGGCCACCGCGCACACGGGGAACAGGCCGGACGATCTGTCCGCGATACGCCGCTTCGTGCGGCACGGGCAAGTCGACCGGAGCGCCGCCTCGATGCGGCCGGGTGGCCACTCGCTTGGAGAAGCACTATGAACCTGAAGATCAGTGGACATCATCTCGAAGTCACGCCTGCGATTCGCGAATACGTGATCACCAAGCTGGACCGGGTGCTACGGCATAGCGATCAGGTGATCGATGGCACTGTGATCCTCTCGGTCGACAACCACAAGGAAAAGGACAAGCAGCAGCGCGCGGAAATCAACCTGCACCTGAAGGGCAAGGACATCTTCGTCGAAAGCGCGAACGGCAACCTGTATGCCGCGATCGATCTGCTGATCGACAAGCTGGATCGCCAGGTCGTCAAGCACATGGAGCGCCTGCAAACGCACGCGCACGACCCGATCAAGCTTCAGCCGTCGATCGACCAGATCGAGCTGCCGCCGCAATAACCGTCACCGCAACACGCACGCCGCCCGGTTCGCCGGGCGTTTTTTTTGTGACTCCGCGCGAAGGTGCAACCGGTCCGTCCGTGCTGCGCCACGCACGCGGCTGTGCTCTATAATGTTCCGGTTATCGCCGGGGGGCGTTGGATGCGGTAGCTGCGCTGCAGGTTGCCGATGCCACATGCCTTGATATCGCCGAACATGGAAAATCAGTCCGCCGCCGCAAGGAGACCCCAGGCCGCCCAATCGCCTGCCAACATGAATCGCCTAGCCAAAATCCTGCCCATAGAGAACGTCGTCATCGACCTCTCCGTCACCAGCAAGAAACGCGTCTTCGAACAAGCCGGGCTGATGTTCGAGAATCAGAACGGCATCGCCCGCAGCACCGTCACGGACAACCTGTTCGCGCGCGAGCGCCTCGGTTCGACCGGGCTCGGCGAAGGTGTCGCGATTCCGCACGGCCGCATCAAGGGCCTCAAGCACCCGCTCGCCGCGTTCGTCCGCCTCGCCGATGCGATCCCGTTCGAAGCGCCCGACGGCCAGCCGGTCGGCCTCCTGATCTTCCTGCTCGTTCCCGAGCAAGCCACCCAGCAGCACCTCGAGATCCTGTCGGAAATCGCGCAACTGCTGTCCGATCGCGACGCCCGCGAGCGTCTGCACAACGAAACGGATATCGCCGAGTTGCATCGCCTGCTCACTCAGTGGCAACCTTGAGTTGTTCCGGGCGGAATATTTCCCCGTACGAGGCGGCCCACGCCGCCGTCCAGGGCCGCCCGGCGCCGGCCCGGCATGGCGACGTCCGTCGCCGCGCGCCCGCACCGGCCCATTGGAGTGACGAGAGTCATGGATACGTCCAGCATCAACGCCCAGAGCATCTTCGACGACAACGCAGCCACGCTGAAACTGAGCTGGCTGACGGGGCATGAAGGCTGGGAACGCGGCTTTTCGGCCGACACGGTCGGCAACGCCACGTCGAGCGCCGACCTCGTCGGCCACCTGAACCTGATCCACCCGAACCGGATCCAGGTGCTCGGCGAAGCCGAAATCGACTACTACCAGCGCCAGACCGACGAAGACCGTTCGCGCCACATGGCCGAGCTGATCGCGCTCGAACCGCCGTTCCTCGTCGTCGCCGGCGGCGCCGCGGCGCCGCCCGAACTGGTGCTGCGCTGCACGCGCTCGTCCACTCCGCTGTTCACGACGCCGATGTCGGCCGCCGCGGTGATCGACAGCCTGCGGCTCTACATGTCGCGCATCCTCGCGCCGCGCGCGACGCTGCACGGCGTGTTCCTCGACATCCTCGGGATGGGCGTGCTGCTGACCGGCGATTCGGGCCTCGGCAAGAGCGAGCTCGGCCTCGAGCTGATCAGCCGCGGCCACGGCCTCGTCGCCGACGACGCGGTCGATTTCGTCCGTCTTGGCCCCGATTTCGTCGAAGGGCGCTGCCCGCCGTTGCTGCAAAACCTGCTCGAAGTGCGCGGCCTCGGCCTGCTCGACATCAAGACGATCTTCGGCGAAACCGCCGTGCGGCGGAAAATGAAGCTGAAGCTGATCGTTCAGCTCGTGCGGCGCCCCGACGGCGAATTCCAGCGCCTGCCGCTCGAAAGCCAGACCGTCGACGTGCTCGGCTTGCCGATCAGCAAGGTCACGATCCAGGTCGCGGCCGGCCGCAACCTCGCGGTGCTCGTCGAGGCGGCCGTCCGGAACACGATCCTGCAGTTGCGCGGAATCGACACGTTGCGCGATTTCATGGATCGGCAACGACTCGCGATGCAAGATCCCGACAGTCAGTTCCCCGGCAAACTCGTGTAACCCGCACGCGCCGGCCGCGCAACGCCGACGCGTCGAGCCGGTGCTATGATGAAATGTCAGGATTCTCCGTTCCCATGCGCATCGTCCTCATCACCGGCATCTCCGGCTCAGGCAAGTCCGTCGCGCTGAACGCGCTCGAAGACGCAGGCTATTACTGCGTCGACAACCTGCCGCCGCACGTGCTCCCCGAACTCGCCCGCTACCTTGCCCAGGACGGCCAGCGCCGGCTCGCGGTCGCGATCGACGCGCGCTCGAGCGCGTCGCTCGACGAGATGCCCGGCCTGATCCGCGAGCTGTCCCGCGAACACGACGTGCGCGTGCTGTTCCTCAACGCGAGCACCCAGGCGCTGATCCAGCGCTTCTCCGAAACGCGCCGCCGCCATCCGCTGTCCGGTTCGCTGTCGCACGATGCGGATGTCGGCCTGCTGTCGTCGCTCGAGGAAGCGATCGAGCGCGAGCGCGAACTCGTCGCGCCGCTCGCCGAATTCGGCCACCAGATCGATACCAGCACGCTGCGCGCGAACGCGCTGCGCACCTGGGTCAAGCGCTTCATCGAGCAGAAGAACAACGATCTGATGGTGATGTTCGAATCGTTCGGCTTCAAGCGCGGCGTGCCGCTCGACGCCGACCTGATGTTCGACGTGCGCGCGCTGCCGAATCCGTACTACGACCACCAGTTGCGCCCGCTCACCGGGCTCGACCAGCCGGTCATCGCCTTTCTCGACGCACTGCCGATCGTCCATCAGATGATCGACGACATCCATGCGTTCCTGATGAAATGGCTGCCGCACTTCCGCGATGACAACCGCAGCTACCTGACCGTCGCCATCGGCTGCACGGGCGGCCAGCATCGCTCGGTGTTCATCGCGGAAACGCTCGCCGCGCGCCTGGCGCGCGAGGCGAACGTGATCGTGCGGCATCGTGACGCGCCAGTGGATGTCGACGCGTCGTCGCGGCTCGTCTCCGAGGTCGACCGACCCTAGCGACACCCGCCCAACGCCCGCGCGCCATGTCCTCCCTATCGACCACCCTGATCGACCTGCCGTTGTTTCCGCTGCACACGGTGCTGTTTCCCGGGGGCCTGCTCCCGCTCAAGGTGTTCGAGGCGCGCTATCTCGACATGTCCCGCACGTGCCTGCGCGACGACGCCCCGTTCGGCGTGTGCCTGCTCAAGAGCGGGCCCGAAGTCGCGCAGGACGGCGCGGTGTCGGTGCCCGAAACCATCGGCTGCATGGCGCGCATCACCGAGTGCGATACCGGCGAATTCGGGATGCTGTATCTGCAGGCGATCGGCACGCAGCGTTTCGAGCTGCTGTCGTATCGCGTCGAAGGCAACGGGCTGCTGGTCGGCATCGCGGAGCCGCTGCCCGACGACATCCCGCTCGAAGGCGAACAGGCGCTCGCGCAGTTCGGTTCGTGCGCCGAGGTGCTCGAGCGCATCATCGACGCGTTGAAGAAATCCGATCCGGAAAAAATGCCGTTCGGCGAACCGTTCCGCCTCGACGATCCGAGCTGGGTATCGAACCGCCTCGCGGAATTGCTGCCGCTCGACCTGCGCGCGCGACAGAAGCTGATGGAGTTTCCGGACGTCGGTGCGCGCATCGACGCCGTGCACCACGTGCTCGACCGGCACGGCTGGCTGTAAGCCCGGCTTGACTATCGCGGCTGATTCGTCGCGCATCGCCCGCCCGAATGCCTTTTTCGCGCGCGGTGGCCCGCCGCCCTGTCGAACGCCGCCCGCGCCGCACCTTTCCCCGGTTCGTTACAGCAGCGGCCCGCTCAGCGCATCGAGCAGCTTGCGCACGGGCGCCGGCACGCCGTACGCGTCGAGCCGGCTCAGCGGCACCCAGGCGGTGTCCGCGTCCCGCGCCTGCGACGGCAGGCCGCCGCCGTCCGCCAGATCACTCAGCCGCGGCTCGATCTCGAGCCGGAAATGCGTGAACGTATGCGTGAGCGGCGCGAGCGGCACCGTGCGACCGCCACCGAAACCGCGCGCAAGATCCGCGAGCGCGGCATCGCCGTCCGCTTGCGGCAGGCTCCATAGTCCGCCCCAGATGCCGGTCGGCGGCCGGCGCTCGAGCAACACGGCGTCGCCATCGCGCAGCACGAGCATCCAGGTCTTGCGCGTCGGCACGGCCTTCTTCGGCCGTGCGGCCGGCAGTTCGCGCTGGCGGCCGGTCGATTGCGCGACGCAGTCGCCGGCGAACGGGCAGCGCGCGCAGTCGGGCTTGCCGCGCACGCACAGCGTCGCGCCCAGATCCATCAGCCCCTGCGTATACGCGCTCACGTCGGCCGCGTTCGCGGCATCGGGCAGCAGCGATTCGGCGAGCGCCCACATGTCGTTCTCGACACGCTTCTCGCCCGGAAAGCCCTCGACGCCGAATACCCGCGCAAGCACGCGCTTCACGTTGCCGTCGAGGATCGTCGCGCGCGCACCGTACGCAAACGACGCGATCGCGGCGGCCGTCGAGCGGCCGATGCCCGGCAGTTCGGCCAGCGCGTCGGGCGTCGCCGGAAACGCGCCGCCGTGCTCGGCGACGACGACCTGCGCGCAGCGGTGCAGGTTGCGCGCGCGCGAGTAGTAGCCAAGGCCCGCCCACAGCGCCATCACGTCGTCGCTCGGCGCGGCCGCGAGCGCGGCGACGTCCGGGTAGCGATCGAGAAAGCGCGTGTAATACGGAATGACGGTCGATACCTGCGTCTGCTGCAGCATGATTTCCGACAGCCAGATCCGGTACGGATCGCGGGTGTTCTGCCACGGCAGGTCATGGCGGCCGTGCGCGCGCTGCCACGCGACGAGACGCGTGGCGAACGTGCGGTGCAGCGGCGTGGCGGGGAACGGAGCGGGGGCGATGCGGGGCGGCTTCAAGTTATCGAATTGTGGAAAAGGGTTTCAACGCTGGCACGTCGGGCAGTAATAGGTCGACCGCTGGCCCTGCACGATCTGGCGAATCGGCGTGCCGCATACGCGGCACGGCTGGCTGGCGCGATCGTAGACGAAACAGTCGAGCTGGAAGTAGCCGCTTTCGCCGTTGCTGCCGACGAAATCGCGCAACGTGCTGCCGCCGCGCTCGATCGCGTCCGCGAGCGTCGCGCGCACCGCGTCGGCCAGCCGCTCGTAGCGCGGCAGCGAAACCTTGCCGGCAGCCGTCGTCGGCCGGATGCCGGCGCGAAACAGGCTCTCCGACGCGTAGATGTTGCCGACGCCGACGACCATGTCGCCCGCGAGCAGCGCCTGCTTGACCGACACCGTGCGGCCACGCGTGCGCGCATGCAGCAGCGCGCCGGTGAACGCCGGCGAAAACGGCTCGACGCCGAGGCTCGCGAGGAGCGGATGCGCATGCACGTCGCCTGCTTCGCGCGGGTGCCACAGCACGGCGCCGAAGCGGCGCGGATCGCGGAACCGCAGCACGAATTCGTCGAAGATCCAGTCGATGTGGTCGTGCTTCGCGGCGACCGGCACGCCGGCCGCGGGCAGCACGCGCAGCGTGCCCGTCATCCCGAGGTGGACGATGAACCAGCCCGCATCGACCTCGAACAGCAGATATTTGCCGCGGCGCTCGACGGCGAGCACCTCGCGCGCGCGCAACTGCTCGGCGAGCCCCGCCGGCACGGGCCAGCGCAGCATCGCGGTACGGACGTCGACACGCTCGACGCGGCGGCCCGCGACAAAGGGCTCGATGCCCCGGCGCGTGACTTCGACTTCTGGCAACTCTGGCATGTTTTGCGGGTCTGAGGCTACGGTCTGCTTACAGAAAGAATGCGCATGCGGCGCCACGAGAACGGCCGTTCTCGCGACGACCCCGAATTAAACACGGGAATGCCCGAAATCGCCCGGCCTGGCAGCACGCGAGGCGGGCGATTTCGGGCATTCGCATGTGGGTTCCACAGGTAAACGGACCCTATCACGATCGTGCGTGTATTGTAGCGAGCGCGTTACAATCGGTTGAAACATCGAACGGATTTCCATGACCCTGCCCTCGAAGCTGCTTCAGAAGCGCCCCGCCGCCGTGCGCGGCGCGCGCGCCTTCCCGGTCCGCCGTGCACTCGGTGCCGCGCTGTTTGCCGCCTGGACCCTCACCGCCTTTCCGGCCCACGCGCAGGATCCGGCCTCGGACGACGCGGAGCCGCAGGGTGCGTTCGAGCATGTGATGCCGGACGAGCAGAAAAATCTCCCCGCTGTGCCGCTGACGAGCCAGATCGTCTATCAGGTGCTCGCCGCCGAGGTCGCGCTTCAGCGCAACCAGCCGGCACCGGCCTACCAGACCTACCTCGCGCTGGCCCGCGACACGCGCGACCCGCGCATGGCGCAGCGCGCGACCGAAATCGCGCTCGGCGCGCAGAGCCCGGCCGACGCACTGTCCGCCGCGAATCTGTGGCGCCAGTACGCACCGGATTCGAACCGGGCGTCGCAGGTCGACGCCGCGCTGCTGGTGCTCGCCGGCAAGCCGGCCGATGCGCAGCCGATGCTCGCGCGCGAGCTGGCCCGCGCGACCGGCGACACGCGCGGTCCGGCGATCCTCGCGCTGCAGGCGCTGCTGGTACGCGGCCCCGACCGCGTCGGCGGCCTCGCGGTGCTGAAGGACATGCTGAAGAACGACATGAATCGCCCCGAGGCGCAGCTCGCGATCGCGCGGCAGCAGCTCGCGGTCGACGACAAGGACGGCGCCGCGCAATCGCTGAAGCAGGCGCTGCAGATCCGCCCCGACTACCTGCCGGCGGCGCTGATGCTGTCGCAGATGGGGCCGGCGGAACGCGCGGCGGGCATCGCGTCGTTCGAGAAATATGTTCAGCAGAATCCGAAGTCGCGTGACGCGCGGCTCGCACTGTCGCAGCTCTATCTCGCCGACGACCGCCTCGATGACGCGCAGAAGCAGTTCGAGACGATGCGCAAGCTCGACTCGAAGGATCCGACGCCGCTGATGGCGCTCGCGCTGATCAAGATCCAGCAGAAGAAACTCGACGAGGCGACCGGCTACCTGAAGCAGTACGTGCAGCTCGGCGACAAGCAGCCGAACCTCGACGTCGGCCAGGGCTACATCTACCTCGCGCAGATCGCGATCGACCAGAACAACGACGCGCAGGCGTCGCAATGGCTCGACAAGGTCGACCAGACGAGCCAGCACTACCTGCCCGCGCAGATCACGCGCGCACAGCTGCTGCAGAAACAGGGCAAGACCGACGAGGCGCGCAAGGTGCTCGACAACCTGCCGATCACGGATCCGCGCGACGCGGCCGTGGTGGCGCGCACCGATGCGTCGATCCTGTTCACCGCGAAGCGCTATCCGGAAGCGGAGGCGCGGCTCGGGCAGGCCGTCCAGGACTTCCCGGACGATCCCGACCTGCGCTACGACTACGCGATGGCGGCCGAAAAGACCGGCCACTACGCGACGATGGAAAAGCAGTTGCGCGAACTGATCCGCACGCAGCCCGACAACCCGCAGGCCTACAACGCGCTCGGCTATTCGCTCGCCGATCGCAACCAGCGCCTGCCCGAGGCCAGCAAGCTGATCGACAAGGCGATGGCGCTCGCGCCGAACGACGCGTACATCATGGACAGCCTCGGCTGGGTGAAGTACCGGATGGGCGACACGGCCGGCGCGACGAAAGTGCTGCAACGCGCGTACGAATTGCAGCCGAACGCCGAAATCGGCGCGCATCTCGGCGAAGTGCTGTGGAAGAGCGGCGCGCAGGACGACGCGCGCAACGCGTGGCGCGCCGCGCAGAAGCTCGAGCCCGACAATGAAACGCTCGTGCAGACGCTGAAACGCCTGCAGATCAACGGCCTCTGATGCGGATGTTCCCGATGTTTTCCCTGTCCTTCCGCACGCAGCGCACGCTGGCCGCGGCCGGCGCGGCGCTCGCGCTCGCCGGCTGCGCGAGCACGCCGCCGCCGGCCGGCACGTCGACGGGCGCCGCACTGCAGACGGCCGCGACGCATGCGTACCATGGCCGCTTCGCGGTGCGGTACGACGATCGGCTCGGCAACCCGCAGAACGTGTACGGCAACTTCGACTGGCAGGAGCACGGCGACGACGTGTCGCTCGAGCTGCGCAGCCCGCTCGGCCAGACGCTCGCGGTCGTGAAATCGACGCCGCGCGCGGCGTCGCTCGAATTGCCGAACCGTCCGACCCAATATGCGCCCGACGTCGGCGACCTGATGCAGAAAACGCTCGGCTTCGAGCTGCCGCTCGCGGGCCTGCGCTACTGGCTGCTGCCGACCGTTGCCCCCGCGACGCCGGCGGAAACCGTGCGCGACCCGGCCGACGGCACGCGCGTCAAGCAGATCCGTCAGGACGGCTGGACGATCGACTACCTTGCCTACGCGGATGCCCCGGCCACGGGCGTCAAACGCGTCAACCTCGTGCGCGCGACGCCGCCGCTCGACATCAAGCTCGTGCTCGATCAGTGAGCACGCGCGCCTAGCCCCGATACCCGCATGACCGATTCGACCCGCTCGCTGCGCAACTGCCTGGCGCCCGCGAAACTCAACCTGTTCCTGCACATCACCGGCCGCCGTCCGAACGGCTATCACGATCTGCAGAGCGTATTCCAGCTGCTGAACTGGGGCGACACGCTGCACTTCACGCTGCGCGACGACGGCCGCGTCGCACGCGTCACCGACGTGCCCGGCGTGCCCGAGGAAAGCGACCTCGTCGTGCGCGCGGCCAACCTGCTGAAAACGCATACGGGCACCGCGCACGGCGTCGACATCGAGATCGACAAGATCCTGCCGATGGGCGCCGGCCTCGGCGGCGGCAGCTCCGACGCGGCGACGACGCTGCTCGCGCTGAACCGCCTGTGGCAACTCGATTTGCCGCGCGCCGAACTTCAATCGCTCGCGGTCAAACTCGGCGCCGACGTGCCGTTTTTTATTTTTGGAAAAAATGCGTTCGCAGAGGGTATCGGAGAAGAATTAGCTGAGGTACAATTGCCGACTCGCTGGTTCTTGGTTGTGACGCCACGCGTTCATGTCCCGACCGCTGAAATATTTTCAGATGAGTTGTTGACAAGAGATACGAAGCCCGTCACAATTGCTGACTTTCTTGCACAGCAAACCAGCGATGCGGGATGGCCAGATAGCTTCGGCCGGAACGATATGCAGGAAGTTGTAACAAGGAAGTACGCGGAAGTTGCGCAGGTGGTCAAATGGTTGTATGATGTGACCCCCGCGAGGATGACCGGCTCCGGAGCAAGCGTGTTTGCAGCGTTTCACAGCAAGCACGAGGCAGAAGCGGCGAAAGCCAAACTGCACGCCAGTTGGAATGGCGCAGTTGCCGAGAGTCTGAACGAGCATCCGCTCTTCACTTTCGCGTCATGAAGTTTTACTTTGCCGAACGGCCTACACGAGTTCGGTGAAGTTATCAGTTAAGTGTAGGGGAGTCGCCAAGTTGGTCAAGGCACCGGATTTTGATTCCGGCATGCGAGGGTTCGAGTCCTTCCTCCCCTGCCAAAAATTTTCCCGCATTTCCCGCCCAAGCCTGAAGCAGGTGCACGATGAGCAGCCACAGCCATGATGGCCTGATGGTCTTTACTGGCAACGCGAATCCCGCGCTCGCCCAGGAAGTCGTCAATATCCTTGGTATCCCCCTCGGCAAAGCAATGGTCAGCCGTTTCTCCGACGGCGAGATCCAGGTCGAGATCCAGGAAAACGTGCGCGGCAAGGACGTCTTCGTCCTGCAATCCACGTGCGCACCGACGAACGACAACCTGATGGAACTGATGATCATGGTCGATGCGCTCAAGCGCGCATCCGCTGGCCGGATCACTGCTGCCATCCCCTACTTCGGCTATGCCCGTCAGGATCGCCGCCCGCGTTCGGCGCGCGTCGCGATCTCGGCGAAGGTCATCGCGAACATGCTGGAAATCGCCGGCGTCGAGCGGATCATCACGATGGATCTGCACGCCGACCAGATTCAAGGCTTCTTCGACATCCCGGTCGACAACATCTACGCCACGCCGATCCTGCTGGGCGACCTGCGCAAGCAGAACTACTCGGATCTGCTCGTCGTGTCGCCGGACGTCGGCGGCGTCGTGCGTGCCCGTGCACTCGCGAAGCAGCTCAACTGCGATCTCGCGATCATCGACAAGCGTCGTCCGAAGGCGAACGTCGCCGAAGTGATGAACATCATCGGTGAAGTCGAAGGCCGCACCTGCGTGATCATGGACGACATGGTCGATACGGCCGGCACGCTGTGCAAGGCCGCGCAAGTGCTGAAGGACCGCGGTGCGAAGCAGGTGTTCGCGTACGCGACGCATCCGGTGCTGTCCGGCGGCGCCGCCGATCGCATCGCCGCGTCGGCACTCGACGAGCTCGTCGTCACCGATACGATTCCGCTGTCGGCCGAATCGCTGGCCTGCTCGAAGATCCGCTCGCTGACGAGCGCGAGCCTGCTGGCCGAAACGTTCTCGCGGATTCGCCGCGGCGATTCGGTGATGTCGCTGTTCGCGGAATCCTGATCGCGAATCGACTGAACAAAGCATGCGCAGAAAGCGAAGCGGCGACGCTTCGCTTTTTGCACAATCGGACGGGATAGACGAAACCCCGGCCGTTTCATCGGGGGCCGCCATTTGATGGCCCCGTTTTACTGCCTGGTCGCGGGCAGCCATTGGAGAATCACATGAAAGTCGTCGCTTTCGAGCGCCAACAGCAAGGTACGGGTGCGAGCCGCCGCCTGCGCAACGCCGGTAAGACCACGGGTATCGTTTACGGTGGCGAAGCAGCCCCGCAAAAGATCGAACTCGATCACAACGCCCTGTGGCACGCCCTGAAGAAGGAAGCTTTCCACTCGTCGATCCTCGACCTCGAAGTGGCCGGCCAGTCGCAACAGGTTCTGCTGCGCGACGTGCAATACCACCCGTTCAAGCAACTGGTGCTGCACGTGGACTTCCAGCGCGTCGACGCGAAGAAGAAGCTGCACACGAAGGTGCCGCTGCACTTCCTGAACGCTGAAGTCAGCCCGGCCGTGAAGCTGTCGAGCGCGATCGTTTCGCACGTCGCGACGGAAATCGAAGTCGAGTGCCTGCCGGCTGCCCTGCCGGAGTTCCTCGAAGTCGACCTGTCGAAGATCGAAGCCGGTCAGTCGCTGCACGCGAAGGACATCGCACTGCCGAAGGGCGTGACGCTGGTCGCGCACGTCGACGCGGAAAACCCGGTTGTCGCCTCGGCGACGGTCCCGGCTGGCGCCGTGTCGGACGCAGCAGAAGGCGAAACGCCGGCTGCCTAAGCGGCTGCGTACGCGCCCCCTCGATCCGTTTCACGAAACGGTCGACGCAACCCGCCGCGGCTTGCCCGGCGGGTTTTTCTTTTTCTGCGCCCAGGCGGCCGTTGCCGCCTTCGAAACGTCATGATCAAACTGATCGTCGGCCTCGGCAATCCCGGGGCGGAATACACCGCGACGCGCCACAACGCCGGCTTCTGGCTGATCGACCAGCTCGCCCGCGAAGCCGGCACGACGCTGCGCGACGAACGCCGCTTCCACGGCTTCTATGCGAAAGCGCGCCTGCATGGCGAGGAAGTCCATCTGCTCGAGCCGCAGACCTACATGAACCGCTCCGGCCAGTCGGTCGTCGCGCTCGCGCAATTCTTCAAGATCCTGCCCGACCAGATCCTCGTCGCGCACGACGAGCTCGACCTGCCGCCCGGCACCGTGAAGCTGAAGCTCGGTGGCGGCAGCGGCGGCCACAACGGCCTCAAGGACATCACCGCGCACCTGTCGTCGCAGCAATACTGGCGGCTGCGGATCGGCATCGGCCATCCGCGCGACCTGATTCCGGAAAGCGCGCGCGCCGGCGCGAAGCCCGACGTCGCGAACTTCGTGCTGAAGCCGCCGCGCCGCGAGGAGCAGGACGTGATCGACGCATCGATCGAACGCGCGCTCGCCGTGATGCCGATGGTCATCAAGGGCGAACTCGACCGCGCGACGATGCAGCTGCATCGCAACTGACGCCCGTCGCACCCGCCTGGTGCATCGGCCGTCCGGCGCAACCGGGCGGCCTCGTCCGCCCCACCGCGACGCGCACATGCGGTAATCTCGACGTTTTGCCCGACAGGAGCCAAGCGGTGAGCCGTTACTGGAGCGACGTCGTTCAGCAACTCGTGCCTTACGTGCCGGGCGAACAGCCCGCGCTTGCGCACCCCGTCAAGCTGAACACCAACGAGAATCCCTATCCGCCGTCGCCGCGCGTCGTCGCGGCGATCGCCCGCGAACTCGGCGGCACCGGCGACACGCTGCGCCGCTATCCGGACCCGGTCGCGCGCGCGCTGCGCGAGACGGTCGCGGCCCATCACCGCATCAAGCCCGAACAGGTGTTCGTCGGCAACGGCTCCGACGAGGTGCTCGCGCACACGTTCCAGGCGCTGCTCAAGCACGACCGGCCGCTGCGCTTCCCCGACATCACGTACAGCTTCTATCCGACCTACGCGCGCCTGTACGGCGTCGAGACCACGGTCGTGCCGCTCGCGGACGATTTCTCGATCCGTGTCGACGACTATCTCGACGACGCCGGCGGCGTGCTGTTTCCGAACCCGAATGCACCGACCGGGCGCGCGCTGCCGCTCGCGGACGTCGAGCGGATCGCGGCCGCGAATCCGTCGTCGGTCGTCGTGATCGACGAAGCGTACGTCGATTTCGGCGCGCAGTCGGCCATTACGCTGATCGATCGCCATCCGAATCTGCTCGTCGTGCATACGACGTCGAAGGCGCGCTCGCTCGCGGGCATGCGCGTCGGCTTCGCGTTCGGCGATGCGGCGCTGATCGACGCGTTGAACCGCGTGAAGGACAGCTTCAACTCGTATCCGCTCGACCGGCTCGCGCAGGTCGCCGCGCAGGCCGCGTACGAAGACACCGACTATTTCAACGCCACCTGCCGGCGCGTGATCGACAGCCGGGCGCGGCTCACGCAGGCGCTCGACGCACTCGGCTTCGAGATCGTGCCGTCGGCCGCGAATTTCGTGTTCGCGCGCCATCCCGCGCACGATGCGGGCGCGATCGCGGCGAAGCTGAAGGAACGGGAAATTTTCGTGCGGCACTTCCGGCTGCCGCGGATCGACCAGCATCTTCGCATCACCGTCGGCACCGATGCCGAATGCGACGCGCTCGTCGCGGCGTTGCGCGAGCTGCTGGCCTGATACGGAAGAACCGGCGCCGAATGGCGCCGGGCTGAAAGCGCGACGCGCGCGCCACACAAAGCGCGCGTCAGCGCCGGATCACGACGCGTCGCCGCCCTTCACGGCGATCAGCGCGTGGTACTTCTCCATCAATTGCGCATGCGATTCGTCATGCTGCGGATCGCGCGGAATGCATTCGACCGGACACACCTGCTGGCACTGCGGTTCGTCGAAATGGCCGACGCACTCGGTGCACTTGTTCGGGTCGATCACGTAGATGTCCGGGCCCATCGAAATCGCGCCGTTCGGGCACTCGGGCTCGCACACGTCGCAATTGATGCACTCGTCGGTAATCATCAAAGCCATACTGATCTCACTTCTTCAGGCCGGCGGCCGGCTTCGCAACGAAACCGGCCGGCGCCGCATCACGCGGCAGGGCCTCCCATCGCGGTGACCTTCTCGGTCAGCCATTTCTCGACGGACGGAAACACGAATTTGCTGACATCGCCGCCCAATTGCGCGATTTCGCGCACGATCGTCCCCGAGATGAACTGGTACTGGTCGGACGGCGTCATGAACATCGTCTCGACGTCGGGCAGCAGATAGCGGTTCATCCCCGCCATCTGGAACTCATACTCGAAATCGGACACCGCGCGCAGCCCGCGCACGATCACGCGCGCATTGTTCACGCGGACGAAATCCTTCAGGAGGCCGGTGAAACTCATCACCTTCACGTTCGGGTAATGGCCGAGCACCTCGTTCGCAATCGTCAGACGTTCCTCGAGCGAGAAAAACGGCTTTTTCGCGCGGCTGTCGGCAACGCCCACCACCAGCGTATCAAAAATGCTCGACGCACGCCGCACGAGGTCTTCGTGCCCGCGCGTCAGCGGATCGAACGTACCGGGATACACGGCGACTACCATGTCGCTCCTCCTGTCATCACGCAAACGGGATGGCAGCCGTGCGATGCACGCGCCGCTGCCGAGATGGGCATGCGTCGCCTTTGCGGCGCGCCGCCTCGTATGGAACGCGCATTATTCATCATTTTCGCGCCGCAGCAAATGATAGTGAACCGCACCGGCCTTGCCGTGCTTCACCACCTGCCAGCCTGCGAGCGCGTCGTGCGCGGCCGGATCGAGTTCCGCCCCCGTTTCGACGTACAACGCGCCACCCGCCGCGACGAGCGGCGCCGACAGCGCGATCGCACGCTCGAGCGCGGCCAGGTCGTCGAACGGCGGATCGAGGAACACGACGTCGAACGCGCCCGGCGTCAGGCCGGCCGCGAGCCGCAGCGCATCGGCTTCGGCGATCTCGACCGAACGGGCGCCGAGCTTGTCCTTGATCGCCCGCAACTGCTGCGCGGCGCGCGGATGACGCTCGACCATCACGACGCTCGCCGCGCCGCGCGACGCGGCCTCGAAGCCGAGCGCGCCGGTGCCCGCGAACAGGTCGAGGCAGCGGCGGCCTTCGAGATCCTGGCCGAGCCAGTTGAACAGCGTCTCGCGCACGCGATCGGGGGTCGGGCGCAAGCCGTCGAGATCGAGCACCGCGAGCGGCGTGCGTTTCCAGTCGCCGCCGATGATGCGGATCGTGTGCGGCTTGCCGCGGCCGGGAGAGGCCGCGGGGCGGCCGGAAGAGGAACGGGACATACGGGATATCGACAACGGAGGGACCGGGCACGCGCAGGGGCGCGCCGCCAAACAGGCGCACGTTACCACAGCGGCGACGCGCACTGACGCGAGCGCCACGCCGCACTGATAAAATGCACGGTTTCGGCCGCCGTGCGCCGCGCCCGCGCGAACGCAGAACGGCCCGTCCGGCGCCCCGCTCCCGGCGGCGGCCCGCCCTCTTCCCGACGTCAGACCATGTTCAGTTTCTTCAAACGATTCAAGAAAACGCAGGAGCCCGATCCGGCGGAATCGCAATCGGCCGACGCGCAGCAAGCGGACGAAGCGTCCGACGCCGACGCGCCCGTGCTCGACGCGCCGCCCGCGGCCAGCGTGCCGCCGGCGCCCGCGCAACCGGCTGCGCCGGCCGTCGTGATGACCGTCACGCCGACCAACGACGGCCGCGACGAAGTCGTCGAGACGGTCGAGATCGTGCCGCCGCCGCTGCAGGACGCGTCCGCGAAGAAGTCGTGGCTCGCGCGCCTGAAGACGGGGCTCGCGAAGACGGGCTCGAGCATCACCGGCGTCTTCGTCAACACGAAGATCGACGAGGATCTGTACGAGGAGCTCGAAACCGCGCTGCTGATGTCCGACGCGGGCGTCGACGCGACCGAATACCTGCTCGGCGCGCTGCGCGAAAAGGTGCGCGCGGGCCGGCTGACCGATCCGCAGCAGGTGAAGGCTGCGCTGCACGACCTGCTCGTCGAGCTGCTGACGCCGCTCGAGAAATCGCTGATGCTCGGCCGCGCGCAGCCGCTCGTGATGATGATCACCGGCGTGAACGGCGCAGGCAAGACGACCAGCATCGGCAAGCTCGCGAAGCACCTGCAGAGCTTCGACCAGTCGGTGCTGCTGGCTGCCGGCGACACGTTCCGCGCGGCCGCGCGCGAACAGCTGGCGGTCTGGGGCGAGCGCAACAACGTGACGGTCGTGCAGCAGGAGAGCGGCGATCCGGCCGCGGTGATCTTCGACGCGGTCAGCGCCGCGCGCGCACGCAAGATCGACGTGATGATGGCCGACACGGCCGGCCGCCTGCCGACGCAGCTGCATCTGATGGAGGAGCTGAAGAAGGTGAAGCGCGTGATCGCGAAGGCGCACGACGGCGCGCCGCACGAAGTGCTGCTGGTGATCGACGCGAACACCGGCCAGAACGCGCTCACGCAGGTGAAGGCCTTCGACGACGCGCTGGGCCTGACCGGCCTGATCGTCACGAAGCTCGACGGCACCGCGAAGGGCGGGATTCTCGCCGCGATCGCGCGGCAACGGCCGGTGCCCGTCTACTTCATCGGCGTCGGCGAGAAGGTCGAGGACCTGCAGCCGTTCAGCGCGGTGGAATTCGCGGACGCGCTGCTCGGCTGAACGCCGCCGGCCTGCATCGCACGGGGCGCCTTCGGGCGCCCTTTTTCATGCGCGCCCGATCATGCTCGCCACGGGCGCGCCGCGCTCATTCCGCGTCGGGCTGCGCGCCCGGCTCGGCGGCCTTGAACGCGTCGATCGTCGCCGCATGGTCGACGATCCGCTGGATCGTCGGGAAGCGCGTCGTGTCGATCGAGAAGCGGTTCGCGTTGAACACCTGCGGCACGAGGCACACGTCGGCGAGCGTCGGCGTGTCGCCGAAGCACAGCTTGCCGGTGCGCGGGTCGTTCGCGAGACGCGCCTCGAGCGTTTCGAAGCCCGCCTCGATCCAGTGCCGGTACCACGCGTTCTTTGCGTCCTCGGGCACCTTCAGCGTGTGCTTCAGGTACTTGAGCACGCGCAGGTTGTTGAGCGGGTGGATTTCGCACGCGATCTGCAGCGCGACCGCGCGCACGTACGCACGATCGACCGGCTGCTTCGGCAGGAGCGCGGGCTCGGGATGGGTTTCGTCGAGATATTCGATGATCGCGAGCGACTGCTGCAGCGTCGCGTCGCCATCGATCAGCGTCGGCACGACCGCATCCGGATTCAGCGCGCGGTACGCGTCCTTCAGTTGCTCGCCGCCATCGCGCAGCATGTGCACGGGCGCATAGTCGAACGGCAACTGCTTGAGGTTCAGGGCGATCCGCACGCGGTACGACGCGGAACTGCGGAAATAGCTGTAGAGCTTCATGGGATGTCTCTCGTAGTCGTATTCGGTCGGCAGCGGCACGGGCGCGGCGCAGCCGGTGCGCGCGCCGCCGGGAACCAGAGTGTAGCGCGGCACGATGCGCGCCCGCGCCCGTGCGATACTCGGGGCATTCCTCACCGCTCACCGCGCGGCCCGATGCCGGCCGCCCGCCCCACGTTCCGATGACCGCTTCCCACGATCCCGCCGCCGCTCCGTTCCCTTGCGCCCGCTTCATCAAGGAAATCGGCCGCGGCCCGCACGGCGCGCGCGCCCTGTCCGCCGAGGACACGTTCGCGCTCTATCGCGCGATGCTCGATGCGCGCGTGTCGGACGTCGAACTCGGCGCGATCCTGATCGCCTATCGGCTGAAGGGCGAATCCGCCGACGAACTGGCCGCGATGCTCGCCGCCGCGCAGGCGTCGTTCGAGCCGGTGCACGTGCAGGACGCCGCGTTCCGCCCGGTGTCGATTCCGAGCTACAACGGCGCGCGCAAGCAACCGAACCTCGTGCCGCTGCTCGCGCTGCTGCTCGCGCGCGAAGGCGTGCCGGTGCTCGTGCATGGGGTCGAGCAGGATCCGGGCCGCGTGACGAGCGCCGAGATCTTCTCGGCGCTGTCGCTCCCGCCGTCGACGTCGCACGATGCGATCGAGGACACGCTCGCCGAACGCCGCGTCGCGTTCGCGCCGATCGACGTGCTGGCGCCGCGCATCGCGCACCTGCTGTCGATGCGCAGCGTGCTCGGCGTGCGCAACTCGACGCATACGCTCGTGAAGATCCTGCAGCCGTTCGCGCCGGCCGGGCTGCGGCTCGTCAACTACACGCACCCGCCGTACCGTGACAGCCTCGCGCAGCTGTTCCGCGATCATCCGGACGCCGCGCTCGGCGGCGCGCTGCTCGCGCGCGGCACCGAAGGCGAAGCGGTGGCCGACACGCGGCGCCAGGTGCAGGTCGACTGGCTGCATGACGGCGTGTGCGACACGCTGATCGAGGCCGAGCGTTCGTCGACCGCCGCACCGCCCGTCGCACTGCCCGAGTCGCGCGATGCGGCGACCACGGCCGAGTGGACGGACGCCGTGCTGCGCGGCGAGGTGCCGGTGCCCGACACCGTGGCGCGCCAGGTCGCGACGATTGTGCAGATCGCCCGCATCGCGCGCTGACGACCTGCCCCTTTATCCCGACATTTGACACGCGAGCGCATCCTGGCATAGAGTGGCCGTCATGCGTTCCTTTCCGAACACCCTCCGAATTACCTCCGGCCGCCTAGCGCGGCCGCTATCGCTACGACTAGCCTAAGGCTGTCGTAGCGCCGTGTGCTGTTCGCACGGTCCTCCCAGCAGTTCCTCGCAGTACCCCTCTCGCAGTTTTTACAACCCGAAGTCGTCAGCCTTCGTCCGTCTATCCGTCGGCCGATTCGCGAAGATCATCCGCATCTGCGGCGCCATCGTGCGCCGGGATGCGAGGCAGCGCCAACCGTCGCCCATGCCGCCCCGTCTTCGCTCGCGACTTGAGACCCGAGGTCCAGAAGATGATGCGCAATCCGCAAGACAAGTACCGTCCGTTCGAGCCCGTTCGCCTCAATGGCCGCCGCTGGCCGGCCCGCACCATCGAGCGTGCGCCCGTGTGGATGAGCACCGACCTGCGCGACGGCAACCAGTCGCTGATCGAGCCGATGAGCATCGAGCAGAAGCTCGAGTTCTTCGAAATGCTGGTCGCCATCGGGTTCAAGGAGATCGAAGTCGGTTTTCCGTCGGCGTCGCAAACCGACTTCGATTTCGTCCGCAAGCTGATCGACGACAAGCGGATTCCCGACGACGTGACGATCGAGGTGCTCGTGCAGTCGCGCGAAGACCTGATCGCCCGTACGTTCGATGCGCTCGAAGGCGTGCCGCGCGCGATCGTGCACCTGTACAACGCGGTCTGCCCGTCGTTCCGCCGCATCGTGTTCGGCATGTCGAAGAACGACGTGAAGGCGCTCGCGATCGACGGCACGCGCATCATCAAGGCACACGCGGCCGCGCGCCCGGAGACGCACTGGACCTTCCAGTACTCGCCGGAAACCTTCAGCATGACCGAGCTGACGTTCGCGCGCGAGATCTGCGACGCGGTCGCGCAGACGTGGCGCCCGACCCGCGACCACAAGATGATCGTCAACCTGCCGGCCACCGTCGAGGCCGCAACCCCGAACGTGTTCGCCGACCAGATCGAATGGATGGACCGCAACCTCGCGTATCGCGACAGCATCGTGCTGTCCGTGCATCCGCACAACGATCGCGGCACCGCGGTCGCGGCGGCCGAACTCGCGCTGCTCGCGGGCGCCGACCGCATCGAAGGCTGCCTGTTCGGCAACGGCGAGCGCACCGGCAACGTCGATCTCGTCACGCTCGCGCTGAACCTCTACACGCAAGGCATCGACCCGGGCCTTGACTTCTCCGACATCGACGCCGTGCGCCGCGTCGTCGAACGCTGCAACCAGATTCCCGTGCATCCGCGCCATCCGTACGCGGGCGACCTCGTGTTCACCGCGTTTTCCGGCTCGCACCAGGACGCGATCCGCAAGGGCTTCGCGCAGCAGCGCCCCGATGCGATCTGGGAAGTGCCGTACCTGCCGATCGACCCGGCGGATCTCGGCCGCAGCTACGACGCGGTGATCCGCGTGAACAGCCAATCCGGCAAGGGCGGCGCGACCTTCCTGCTCGAACGCGGGATGGGCTTCACGCCGACGCGCCGCGTCCAGATCGAGTTCAGCCATGCGGTGCAGACGCTCGCCGACGCATCGGGCGAGGAAGTGACGGGCGACACGATCTGCGCGCTGTTCGCGCGCGAATTCTTCGAGACGGACGGCCCGGCCGCGCGCCACGGCATCGGCGCGCGCTGGCAAAACCGCGAGATCGCGCTGGCGCCCGCCGCCGACGCGACGCCCGACGACGCCGTGCGACGTTTCGCCGCGGCATTCGCGAGCGCCGCCGGCGCCACGATCGACATCGCGTCGTGCGAATCCACGCGCACGGCGGACGGCCGGGTCGCGGTATCGGTCGGCTGCCGGGTCGGCGACGCGCCGCTGCGGCACGGTGTCGGCGTGCACGCCGATGCGGCGAGTGCGGCGCTCGATGCGGTCGTCAGCGCGATCAACCGCTCGGCATGGCACTGCGCGGATCGCCGCGCGGCGGCCTGAACGCGGGGCTTCGATGCAGGGTTGAAACGTCAGCGAGCGGGGCGTGACCGCCCGTGCGACGCGCGATCCGCGCCGCACGCGGCAACAAAAAGCGGCTCAGAAGGCCGCTTCGGTCGGGGCATGAAAAAGGCGCGTTACCCGCGCTCACGCCTCGGTCGCGCACCGCGTCGCCTGCCACGCGAACAGGCTCCAGCGACCGTGGTCGTGCGTGTGGACGGACGTATAGGCAATCGGGAACACGAGGCCGCCGTTGTTGGTTTCCATCTCGATCAACGCGCGCCCCGTGACGACGCAGGTCTCGTCGCCGACCGGCAGCACGTCCTGCGACTGGATTTCGATCTGGCGATAGCGGCGGCGGCCGGCGACGATGGCGTCGATGAACTGCTGCTTGGTTTCGCGTTTGCCGTTGGTATGGACGAAAAACACCTTGTCCGACAACAGCGCGTCGAGCGCCTCGCCGTCGCCGTCCACCATCGCCCGGAACCGGTCGCGCTCGAGCGCGCGGATCGCATCGACCACCTTCGCCATCGCCTGACTCCTCGGCAACGCGCCCGCCTTGCACGGGCGTACGGATCAGAAGTTGTACTGCAGGTAGAACTGGTGGAAATTTATACCAGGATTCGGCTCTTTGATACCCGCGTTAGACACATGTTCAAAACGGTAGCCGACCTGATACTGTTGCCGTTGGCCGAACTGCACGCCCACGCCGCCCGTCGGCGCGAACTGGAACGCGGTCGACAGCGAGAAATTGTCCGAGATCGTCGGGTGCGTCAGGAGCCGGACGCCGCCGCCCGCCTCGATGAACGGGCGAATCTGCCCGCTGCTCTTGATGAAGCGGAACATCGGCGTCACGCCGAACTCGCCGATGCTGCTGTGGACGTTGCCGCCCGTGTGCCAGTAGCCGGCGTGCCCTTCGACGACGAACGCGAAGTGCCAGCCGCCGACTTCCCACCAGTTCCAGCCCGGATCCCACACCACGCCGATATCGGCCTTGTCGACCCCGTGACGATCCGAAAACCCGCCGCCCGCCTGGATCCCCCAGCGATCCGCGAAAGCCGCACCCGATCCGCCCAGAAGAGACGCTGCCAGCATCGCATGCAGCACCAGCCGGCTGCGGGGCCGGCGATTCTTCTTATTGTTCATCTGACACTCCAACTTTGTGGGTTGAATGGAGCCTGCCGCAACGGCCGGGCCCGAGCGAACTGAATGGTATGGTAAAGGACTTTTCGGATCGGCATCACGAAACGAAATGGCTTCCTTCCAAAACGACAAAAATCGAAATCGTCTACTGATTCCCATCAGAAACAACGGCTTACGGAACTTCGTGGCGCCACCCTGGTCGCAGAATAGACTATCGGCTCGACTGGTTCGATAGAAAAATGGGGAACTCCGATGCCCCCGCCCGCTCTAAGGAATTAGCACTCACCTTGCGGGAGTGCTAAGATGACCCACGGAATCTCATTCGAGACCGGGGGTTTGTCCCTGATTCCAAAGGAGTTTTTAGTGAGCAACGCCCTGACCCTCCCGAACACCCTGAGCCCGACGCCGGCCAAGGCCGAATCGGCAGGCTCGCTGGCGCTCGCAGCCCAATCGATGTTGCCCGGCCAGCTCGGCAACATCGACGCGTACATCCAGGCCGTCAACCGCATCCCGCTGCTGACCGCCGAGGAGGAACGCCGCTACGCAACCGAATTCCGCGACGACAACAACCTCGACGCGGCGCGCCGCCTCGTGCTGTCGCACCTGCGTCTCGTCGTGTCGATCGCGCGCAACTATCTCGGCTACGGCCTGCCGCACGGCGACCTGATCCAGGAAGGCAACATCGGCCTGATGAAAGCCGTGAAGCGATTCGACCCGGCGCAAAACGTGCGCCTGGTGTCGTATGCGATTCACTGGATCAAGGCCGAGATCCACGAGTACATCCTGCGCAACTGGCGCATGGTGAAGGTCGCGACGACGAAGGCGCAGCGCAAGCTGTTCTTCAACCTGCGCAGCCACAAGAAGAGCATGCAGGCGATGACGCCCGAGGAAATCGACGGCCTCGCGCAGGAGCTCAACGTCAAGCGCGAGGAAGTCACCGAGATGGAAACGCGCCTGTCGGGCGGCGACATCGCGCTCGAAGGCCAGGTGGAAGACGGCGAGGAGTCGTACGCGCCGATCGCCTACCTGGCCGACTCGCACAACGAGCCGACCGCCGTGCTCGCCGCGCGTCAGCGCGACATGCTGCAGACGGACGGCATCGCGCAGGCGCTCGACGCGCTCGATGCACGCAGCCGCCGCATCATCGAGGCGCGCTGGCTGCACGTCGACGACGACGGCTCGGGCGGCTCGACGCTGCACGATCTCGCCGCCGAGTTCGGCGTGTCGGCGGAACGCATCCGCCAGATCGAAGCGAGCGCGATGAAAAAGATGCGCACGGCGCTCGCCGAATACGCGTAAATCGCGGCAATTTAGAGCGCTTCGTCGAAAACCGCTGCCTGACCGGCAGCGGTTTTTTTTCGTCCGTTTTTCCGCTGCTTTTCACCCGCTTTTCAACGCGTTTCACACGCCGTTTCTACGCCGATTAATTGACCTGATTCATCGGATATTGCGTCATTTGCAGCGCCCTTCCGCATAACCTTGATCCACCTCAATTTTTACCCCACGCTTCGCGACGGTCTGCCGCAGCGCAGCACTCGGCAGCGGAAAGCCGTCCTTTTAAAATTGGCATGTCAGGCGCAAAAGGATTAAAACAGCTTCACGGCCGTCACCAATCCGACGTAAAGTCGCCCCCAATCCGATCTCAATCGATTCAGGATAATCGCCTTGATCTCGATCAATAAAGAGCCTTCGCGGCCGGCCGGCACGATCGGCTGGCGCGCGCGCATCGCCGCGTGGGCACGCGGCCCCACCCTCGCCCGCGACATCGCGCTGGTGCTGATCGTCAAGCTGATCCTCCTGATGTCGCTCAAATACGCATTCTTCAATCATCCGCAGGCCGAGCACATGTCGTTGCCGCCTGCCGCCGTGGCCGAGAAGCTGCTCTCGGTGCCGGCGCCTGCATCTACCGAGGGAGACCACCATGATAAGTAGCGAAGTCGTCGATCTGTCACGTCTGCAGTTCGGCATCACGGCGCTCTACCACTTCCTGTTCGTGCCGCTGACGCTCGGCCTGTCCTGGCTGCTCGTCATCATGGAAGCCGTCTACGTGATGACCGGCAAACAGGTCTACAAGGACATGACCCAGTTCTGGGGCAAGCTGTTCGGGATCAACTTCGCGATGGGCGTGACGACCGGCATCACGCTCGAATTCCAGTTCGGCACGAACTGGTCGTACTACTCGCACTACGTCGGCGACATCTTCGGCGTGCCGCTCGCGGTCGAAGGCCTGATGGCGTTCTTCCTCGAATCCACGTTCGTCGGCCTGTTCTTCTTCGGCTGGAACCGCCTGTCGAAGGTCAAGCACCTGGTCGTCACGTTCCTCGTCGCGCTGGGCTCGAACCTGTCCGCGCTGTGGATCCTCGTCGCGAACGGCTGGATGAACAACCCGGTCGGCGCCGAGTTCAACTACCAGACGATGCGTATGGAGCTGACGAGCCTGTTCGACGTGCTGTTCAACCCGGTCGCGCAGGTGAAGTTCGTGCACACCGTGTCGGCCGGTTACGTGACGGCCGCGATGTTCGTGCTCGGCATTTCGTCGTGGTACCTGCTGAAAAAGCGCGACGTCGACTTCGCGCTGCGCTCGTTCGCGGTCGCGGCCGGCTTCGGCCTCGCGGCCACGCTGTGCGTGATCGTGCTCGGCGACGAATCGGGCTACACGACCGGCGAAGTGCAGAAGATGAAGCTCGCCGCGATCGAATCGGAATGGGAAACCCAGCCGGCGCCGGCATCGTTCACGCTGATCGGCATCCCGAACCAGAAGGAAGAGCGCACCGACTACGCGATCAAGATCCCGTACGCGCTCGGCCTGATCGCGACGCGCTCGATCGACGAGCCGGTGATCGGCCTGCGCGAGCTCGCGAAGCACAGCGAGGAACACATCCAGAGCGGGATGGTCGCGTACGGCGCCTTGCAGAAGATCAAGGAAGGCGACACGAGCGACGCGACCCGCGCGCTGTTCGACCAGCACAAGCAGTATCTCGGCTACGGACTGATGCTCAAGCAGTTCACGCCGAACGTGGTCGATGCGACGCCCGAGCAGATCAAGGCCGCCGCGAAGAAGACGATCCCGCCGGTCGCGCCCGTATTCTTCTCGTTCCGGATCATGGTGTTCCTCGGCTTCCTGTTCCTCGCGACCTTCGTCGCCGCGTTCTGGTTCTGCGCGCGCCGGCAGTTGCTGCAGGACAACCGCCGCTGGTTCCTGCGCTATGCGGTGTGGGCGATCCCGCTGCCGTGGCTCGCCGCGGAATTCGGCTGGGTCGTCGCCGAGCTCGGCCGCCAGCCGTGGACGATCGCGGGCATCCTGCCGACGCATCTGTCCGCGTCCAGCCTGACGTCGACAGACCTGTACCTGAGCCTCGCCGGTTTCATCGCGTTCTACACGGTACTGTTCATCATCGAGATCAAGCTGATGTTCAAGTACGCGCGCCTCGGCCCGTCGTCGCTGCATACCGGCCGCTATCACCACGAACTCGCCGCCGCCGGCGAGCGGGCCGCGGTCTGAGCACGCCCTCGCAACCGAACAAGGAATCGCTATGGACTATGCAACTCTCAAGCTGATCTGGTGGCTGCTCGTCGGCGTGCTGCTGATCGGCTTCGCCGTCACCGACGGCTTCGACATGGGCGCGACCGCGCTGCTGCCGTTCCTCGGCAAGACCGACGAGGAGCGCCGCATCATCGTCAACACGGTCGGCGCGACGTGGGAAGGCAACCAGGTGTGGCTGATCACGGCCGGCGGTGCGATGTTCGCCGCGTGGCCGCTCGTCTACGCCGCGTCGTTCTCCGGCTTCTACTTCGCGATGCTGCTCGTGCTGTTCGCGCTGTTCTTCCGGCCGGTGGGCTTCGACTACCGCAGCAAGCGGCCCGACCCGCGCTGGCGCGCGGGCTGGGACTGGGGCCTGTTCGTCGGCGGCTTCGTGCCGGCGCTGGTGTTCGGCGTCGCGTTCGGCAACCTGCTGCAGGGCGTGCCGTTCAAGTTCGACAGCGACCTGCGCGTGACCTACTACGGCGGCTTCTGGGCGCTGCTGAACCCGTTCGCGCTGCTGTGCGGGCTCGTCAGCCTCACGATGCTCGTCGCGCACGGCGCCGCGTTCATCAAGATGAAGACCGACGGCGTGATCGCGCGCCGTGCGTCGATCGCGCTGCGCGTCGCGTCGTTCCTCGCGGTCGTGCTGTTCGTTCTGGCCGGCGTGCTCGTCGCTTCGTATATCGGCGGCTTCCACATCACCCACGCCGCGCCGACCGACACCGTCGCGAACCCGCTGCTCAAGGACGTCGCCGCCGGTTCGGGCCTCTGGCTCGCGAACTACGGCGAGTATCCGTGGATGATCGCGGCGCCCGTCGTCGGGATCGCGGGCGGCGTGCTCGCGCTGCTGCTCGCCGGCTCGAAGCAGGAGAAGACGGCGTTCTTCTGCACGGGCCTGATGATCGTCGGCGTGATCCTGACCGCCGGCTTCTCGATGTTCCCGTTCATCATGCCGTCGTCGCTCGACCCGCGCAGCAGCCTGACCGTGTGGGATTCGACGTCGAGCCACATGACGCTGCAGGTGATGCTGTTCGCGGTGATCGTGTTCCTGCCGATCATCCTGCTCTACACGAGCTGGGTGTATCGCGTGATGCGCGGCAAGGTCACGCACCAGACGCTCGAAGAGAACAAGCACTCGATGTATTGACGCACTGAACCGGGCCGGGGCGCGCAGGCGCCCTCGCCCACCGTTTCGCAAGGAGTCGGATCATGTGGTATTTCAGCTGGATTCTCGGTATCGGCGTCGCGCTGTCGTTCGGCATCGTCAACGCGATGTGGCTCGAAGCGCGGCAGAAGCCGCAGGAAGCGCCGGTGCGTGCGCGCCGCGACTGACGCAGTGACGCACCGCGCGCGATACGCGCGGCCGCCGTCCGACAACGGAAAGAACCTCGCTTCGCGCGAGGTTTTTTTTCGTCACGGCCGCGCCGGCGGGACGTCGCACGGCGATGCCAATTTAGCGCCAGATTGATACCACTTGAATACCAATAAAAGGTTTCATAAGATCGTTGGACACGGCCGCTGACAGGCCGATTCCTTCTGGGTGGGGGAGACATGCGAATCCCGTGTGTGGCGTGCGCGTGCGCGCCGTGTCGACGTCCGCGTGCCACGGCGCGTGCCGTCGTCGCGCTCGTGCGCGGCCAACCGCGCGCCGTCGATTGCGGCCGTCTCGCCGCTGCAGCGAACGCCGCGAGCCGCCGATGATTCCGCGCACGCCGCCGCGCCGCGCCGACCGGCACGCATGCCCGCCTCCCGTTCCGTAACGCACGCGCCCGCGTGCCGAATGCGCGCGGCGCAGCCGCATCGCTCCGCGTGCTGGTATCTCCCGCAGCTCCACTGAAAGACCCGATCGCAGCAACGTCGCGTCACGGCGCCGCTACGCCCCCTTTTTCTCAGGAGTTCGAATTGAAGCGTACCTTGCCCTCCCTCATTGCCGGCCTGCTGATCGCGGTGCTGTCGCCGGCGGCGATCTCCGCGGTGCCGGCGTCGGCCGCCGCTGGCGCGAACGCCGGCACCGCGCAAGCGGCCGCCGCCCAGGCGGCCAGCCTCGCGACGCTGCTGTCGAACGGCCTCGCGTTGCGCGTGGCCGTCGACAACAACCACGCGGCCGCGGCCGGCGTACCGTGCGCCGATCTCGGCGCCGACGGCGCCGCCTGCGCGACCGGCCGCCTGATCCTGCAGAACCGCGGCCATGCGGCGATCGCCGACGGCGGCTGGAAGCTCTACCTGCACAGCATCCGCCGCCTGCTGCGGATCGACCGGCCGGGCTTCGCGCTGCGGCGGCTCACCGGCGACCTGTACGAGCTGACGCCGCAGCCGGGCTCGGTGCGGCTCGCGCCCGGCGAGCGCATCGAGCTGCCGTTCGTCGCCGAATACTGGCTGCTGCGTTACAGCGACGTGATTCCGCGTCCGTACGTCGTCGTCGACGGCGCGCCGCCGGCCGTGCTGCGCTACGACGACACCGACAACGAGCTGCGCTACGTCGAATCGCTGCCGGCCGACGCGCAGAACAATTCGACCGGCAACGCGCCGCCCGTGGCCGTGCGGCCCGATCCCGGTCGCGCGCTGCCGAGCGTGAAGCGCGAGCTGCCGCTGCCCGGCACGCTCGAGCTGCGCGGCGTCGAACTCGCGCTGCCGGACCTGCCTGACGCACAGGTCGCGGCGCTGCGCGAGCGCGCGACGACCCTCGGACTCGACGGCGCAGGCGTGCCGGTGCGCGGCTTCGTCGCGCCGCGCCGGCTGCCGGCCGACCTCGCGACACCGGGCGGCTACCGGCTCGCGATCGGGCCGCGCGGCGTGCTGATCGAAGGCTACGATCGCGCGGGCCTCTACTACGGCGTGCAGACGCTCTACTCGCTCGCGCCGGCCGGCGGCGGCCCGATCCCGGCGATGCTCGTCGAGGATGCGCCGCGCTTCACGCATCGCGGGATGCACGTCGACCTCGCGCGCAACTTCAAGCAGCCGGCGACGCTGCGCCGCCTGATCGACCAGATGAGCGCGTACAAGCTCAACCGCCTGCACCTGCATCTGTCCGACGACGAAGGCTGGCGCATCGAGATTCCCGGCCTGCCCGAGCTGACCGAGATCGGGGGACGCCGCTGCCACGACCCGAGCGAGACGCGCTGCCTGCTGCCGCAGCTCGGCTCCGGGCCGGACAATCGCTCGGGCGGCGGCTACCTGACGCGCGACGACTACGTGGCGCTCGTGCGCTACGCGGCCGCGCGCTTCGTTCAGATCATTCCCGAGATCGACATGCCCGCGCATGCGCGGGCGGCCGTCGTGACGATGGAGGCGCGCTACCGGCGGCTGCATGCGGCGGGTCGCGAGCAGGAAGCGAACGCATACCGGCTGCTCGACCCGCAGGACACGACGAACCTGACGACGGTGCAGTTCTACGACCGGCGCAGCGACCTGAACCCGTGCGTGCCGGGCGCGCTCAACTTCGCGTCGAAGGTGATCCGCGAGATCGCGGCGATGCACGCGGACGCGCAGGCGCCGCTGCAGACGTGGCACTACGGCGGCGACGAAGCGAAGAACATCTTCCTCGGCGGCGGCTTCCAGCCGCTGAACGGCACCGACCCGAACAAGGGGCGCATCGATCTGGCCGCGCAGGACAAGCCGTGGGCGCGTTCGCCCGCTTGCACGGCGCTGCTCCAGCGCGGCGAGATCAAGTCGATCGACGAGCTGCCGACGCGTTTCGCGAAACAGGTGAGCGCGGCGGTCAACGCGAACGGGATCGGCACGATGGCCGCGTGGCAGGACGGCATCAAGCATGCGAACGGGCCGCAGGATTTCAGCACGCGCCACGTGATGGTGTCGCTGTGGGACACGATCTTCTGGGGCGCGTCGGACAGCGCGCGCGACCTGAGCGGCAAGGGCTACCAGACGGTGCTCGCGCTGCCCGACTACCTGTACTTCGACTTCCCGTACACGCTCAATCCGCGCGAGCGCGGCTACTACTGGGGCTCGCACGCGACCGACGAGTACAAGGTGTTCTCGCTCGCGCCGGAGAACCTGCCGCAGAACGCCGAAGTGATGGGCGACCGCGACGGCAACCCGTTCGAGGTGACGGGCACGGGCCCCGCGCCGCGCATCGAAGGCATGCAGGGCCAGGCGTGGGGCGAGGTGATGCGCAACGACACCTTTCTCGAATACATGACCTATCCGCGACTGCTCGCGCTCGCCGAGCGCGCGTGGCACCGGGCCGACTGGGAGCTGCCGTATGCGGCCGGCGTGCGCTTCAAGCGCGGCGACACGCATCACGTCGACATCGCCGCGCTGCAGCGCGACTGGGCCGGCTTCGCGACGCTGCTCACGCAACGCGAATTGCCGAAGCTCGACCGCGCCGGCGTCGGCTACCGGAAGCCGACCTTCACGCTGACGAATCCGTGATCGGCTGACCGGCCAGGCAGTCGAGCGACGCGCGATGCGGCGCAACGCATCGCGTATCGCGCACCGCCGTCTCCAAAGCAAAAACGGCTTGCGACATCGTCGTCGCAAGCCGTTTTCTTTTGGCCTCTCTTGACCGCCGACCCGCATCCGCCGCGCGGAGGCCGGGCCGGCTTCACCGCATCACGCCGGTTGGGCTGCCGCCCCGCCGCCCGACGGCGGCAGGCGCGCGCCGAGTTGTTCGGCATAGCGCGCGGCCGCGTTGCCGCAGACGATGTGGAACGTGTCGAGCGACACCCACGCGACATCGAGCGTGCCGAGACGCTCGCGATCGACCGCCGACGGATCGCGCACGACCACGCGCAGGCGCGTGGTGGCCACCGCATCGAGCGACGCGACGTTGGTCGCACCGCCGAACACCGCGAGCCAGCGGGTCGGTTCCGGATCGAGCGGGCCGGCGGCCGCGCCCGTGACCGGCTGCGCGGCGGCCGTCGCCGGCGCGGCCGCACCGGTCGCGCCGCCGCCGATCGCGGCGCGCATCTCGTCGGCAATGATGTCGGCCTCGGGCCCGATGATCACCTGCACGCTGTTGCCGCCGCGCTTGAGCACGCCGCGCGCGCCGATCGACTTCAGTTCCGGCTCCGACACCTGCTCCGGATCGACGACGGTCAGGCGCAGGCGCGTCGTGCACGCGTCGACGACCGACAGGTTGGCCGCGCCGCCGAGCGCGGCGATGTAGCGTTGCGCGCGCGGTGCGGCAGCCGTTGCAGCCGCGCCCGCGGCCGGTGCGACGAACCCGCCCGATGCGTACGATTCCGTGGCCGCATCGGTCGACGCCGGCTCGCGGCCCGGCGTGGCCATGTTGAACTTGCGGATGAAGAAGCGGAACAGCCCGTAGTACGCGGCGCCGTACGCGATGCCGAGCGGAATCGCGATCCAGCCCTTCGTCGACAGCCCGTAGTTCAGCACGTAGTCGATCGCGCCGGCGGAGAACGTGAAGCCGAGCTTCACGCCGAGAATCTGGCAGATCGCGAGCGACAAGCCCGTCAGCACCGCGTGGATCACGTACAGCACCGGCGCGAGGAACATGAAGCTGAACTCGATCGGCTCGGTCACGCCGGTCAGGAACGACGTCAGCGCCATCGAGAACAGCAGGCCGCCGACCATCGCGCGGCGCTCCTTCGGCGCCTCGTGCAGCATCGCGAGACACGCCGCCGGCAGGCCGAACATCATGATCGGGAAGAAGCCGGCCATGAAGGTGCCCGCGGTCGGGTCGCCCGCGAAGAAGCGGTGCAGGTCGCCGTGCACGATCTCGCCGCCGGCGGGCGGCGTGAAGTTGCCGAACACGAACCACGCGAGCGAGTTGATGATGTGGTGCAGGCCGGTGACGAGCAGCAGACGGTTCAGGAAGCCGAACACGAACGCACCGATCGCGCCCGCCGTCGTCAGCCACTGGCCGGCCGCGTCGATCGCATGCTGGATCGGCTGCCACACGTACCCGAACGCGATGCCCAGTATCACGCAGACCAGCCCGGTGATGATCGGCACGAACCGCTTGCCGCCGAAGAACGCGAGGTAGTCCGGCAGCTTGATGTCCTTGTAGCGGTTGTACAGCAGGCCCGCGACGACCCCCGCGATGATCCCGGACAGCACGCCCATGTTCAGCTTGGGATCGATGTCCTTCATGATCGCGGTTTCGATCAGGTAACCGATCGCGCCCGCGAGCGCCGCCACGCCGTTGTTGTCCTTCGCGAAGCCGACCGCCACGCCGATCGCGAACAAGAGCGGCAGGTTGTCGAAGATCGCGCCGCCGGCGTCGGCGATCATCTTGATGTTGAACACGTCCGGCTGGCCGAGTCGCAGCAGGATGCCGGCGACCGGCAATACCGCGATCGGCAGCATCAGTGCCCGGCCCAGGCCCTGTATTTTCAGAAACGGATTCCCGTTCATTCAGTCCTCCAATCCTTGTCTCGTCATTAATCGTCGTTGAGCGAATGCCTTCGTCGTGAAACCGGTCGCGAACCTGCCGTCGACGCTCAGTCGAGCGGCCAGACCTCGCGGCTTGCTGCCCTTACCGCCTGTGCCGAGTCGAGCGCGAGCAGATCCTGCGCGCGCTGACGGCACAACTGGTAATCGAGACGGCGCACACGCGCCTTGATGCCCGGCACCGACACCGGATCGACCGACAGTTCGGTCACGCCGAGGCCCACCAGGACCGGCACCGCGAGCGGATCGCCGCCGAGTGCGCCGCATACGCCGACCCACTTGCCGTGCTTCGCGGCGCCGCGCACCGCGATGTCGATCAGGCGCAGCACGGCCGGATGCAGGCCGTCGGACAGCGCGGCCAGGTCGGCCTGGCAGCGGTCCATCGCGAGCGTGTACTGGGTCAGGTCGTTGGTGCCGATCGACAGGAAATCCGCGTGCTGCGCGAGCTGGTCGGCCAGCAGCGCGGCCGACGGCACCTCGATCATCACGCCGACCTCGATCGGCTCGGTGCGGCCCTGCGCGCGCGCGAATTCGTCGATGCGCTTGCGCAGCCGCACGAGCTCGCCCGCGTCGGTCACCATCGGCAGCAGGATGCGCACCGCGCCGAACGGCTTCACCGCGAGCAGGCCCTGCAACTGATCGTCGAGCAGATCGGGGCGCACCTGCGCGAGACGGATGCCGCGCAGGCCGAGCGCCGGGTTCGGTTCGGGCGGCAGCGTCAGGTAGTCGACTTCCTTGTCCGCGCCGACGTCGAGCGTGCGGATGATCGCCGTGCGGCCCTGCAGCGCGTCGACGATCGACTGGTAGCTCTGCTGATGCTCGACCACCGTCGGCGCGGCCTGGCGATGGATGAACATCAGTTCGGTGCGCAGCAGGCCGACCGCGTCCGCGCCGTTGTCGACCGCGGTACTCGCGTCGTCGAGCGTCGCGATGTTCGCGGCGACCTCGATCGCGCGACCGTCGACCGTCGCGGCCGCCTCGCCGGCCTGTTGCCGGTTCGCCTCGCGCACGCCGTCCAGGCGCTGGCGCTCGTGCCGCGCGCGCTCGACGTCGAGCGCGGTCGGGGCATGTTCGAGCCGGCCCGCGCTCGCATCGACGACGACCTGCGTGCCGTCCGGAATCGCGTACAGTGCATCGCCGACCGCCACCAGCGCCGGGATGCCGAGCTGCCGCGCGATGATCGCCGCGTGCGACGTCGCGCCGCCGCGCGCCATCACGAGCGCGGTCACGCGTTCGCGATCGAGCGACGCCAGGTCGGACGGCGTGAATTCCTCGGCCGCGAGCACGGCCTCGTCGGGCAGCGCGCGCGCGGCGCCGTTCGTATGACCGAGCGCGCGCAGCACGCGCTTCTCGATGTCGCGCAGGTCGGCCGCGCGTTCGGCGAGCAGCGCGTCGTCGAGCTTCGACAGCGTGTCGATCTGCGTGCGGATCGTCGCGCGCCACGCGAAGCCCGCGCCCTTGCCGAGACTGATCAGGTCGCGCGCCGCGTCGACCAGCGTCGGGTCCTCCAGCAGCACGCGATGCACCGCGAAGATGCCCGCCTCGCCCACCGCACCGCGCGCCGAGGCGTTGCGCACCGTTTCGCCGAGTTCGGCGTCGACCGCCTTCAGCGCCTGGTCGAGGCGGCGGCTTTCCGCGGCCGGCGTGCCGGACGCCTGCTCGGTCGGCACGATGTCCGCATCGTCGAGACGCACCAGCGTGCCGACCGCGATGCCGGGCGCCGCGCATACGCCGGCGAGCGTGTTCGGGTCGAGCGTCGCGCCGGGTGCGTGCGCGATGGCTTGCGGCGCGGGCGACTTCAGCCGCGCCGGCTTTTCTTCCACTTCGCCGTGCGCCTCGCGCAGCAGCTCGCGCTCGACCGCATCGACGGCCTGCTGCGCGTGCGCGCCGCGCCCGACCAGTTCGACCGTCGCGCCTTCGCCGGCGCCGAGGCCGAGCAGGCCGACAACGCTCGCGATCGACGCCTTGCGGCCGTCGAACAGCACGTCGACGGTCGCATCGAACCCGCGCACGGCTTCACGCGCCCGTGCGGCCGGCCGCGCATGCAGCCCGCCCGGCTGCGCGAGCACGATCTCGCGGCGCACTTCGTTCTGCGCGGCAGCACCGGCCTGCGCCGCCTGCGCGGCGGCTTCGCCCTTGCCGCGCAGCGCGAGCAACGGCGTCTCGCCGGCGGTCGCGAAACCGCTCGCGCGCTCGACCACCTCGAACGCGTCGGAATTCGCGATCGCGATCACCGACACGAGCGAATGCGCGTGGCGCGCCACCGCGTCCTGGTCGAACTCGATCAACAGCGCGCCCGCCTCGACACGCGAGCCGGCTTCGACGTGCGCGATGAAGCCCTGTCCGTTCAGCTCGACGGTGTCGATGCCGATGTGCAGCAGCACTTCCGCGCCTTGCGGTGTCGTGATCGTGACCGCATGGCCCGTGCGCGCGAGATGCGACACGACGCCCGCGCACGGCGCGACGAGCCGGCCCGCGAGCGGGTCGATGCCGATGCCGTCGCCGAACATCCCGCCGGAGAACACCGGATCGGGCACGTCGGCCAGCGCGACGATCGGCCCCGTCAACGGGCTGAGCAGAACGATCTGATCGTGGGTGGGGCTCTTCAACTGGGATTCCTCGGCGCGTCTCATCGGCTTTCTCGGCTATCAGTGCGTTTCGGTGACTTTGTTCAGGTGGCGCGGCGTGTCGGGATTGCGCCCGCGCGCGACGGCGAGATCCGCCGCCATCACGTAGAACGAAAGAATGGCGGCGATCGGGTCGAGCGCCGAATGGGCGGACTGCGCGAGCGGCAGCACGGTGCCGGATACGCCGGGCGTCGATACGCCGGGCGTGCCGGCCGGCGCCGCGAGCAGCACGGCGGCGCCGCGGGCGCGCATGTCCGCGGCGAGCTGCAGCAGGCCGGCCTGTTCGGGCCCCGGCGGCGCGAACACGAGCAGCGGATAGTCGCGGTCGATCAGCTCCATCGGGCCGTGACGGACTTCGGCGCTCGAGAATGCCTCGGCCTGGATGCCGGACGTTTCCTTCAGCTTCAGCGCGGCTTCCTGCGCGATCGCGAGGCCCAGACCACGGCCGATGACGATCATCCGCTCGACGCCCGCGAGCGCCGCGACGGCTTGCGACCAGTCGAGCCGGCCGGCCTGCGCGAGCACGTCGGGCAGCCCGCGCAGCGCGGTCATCAGCGCGGCGTCGCGCTGCCAGTACGCGACGATCTGCGCGGACAGCGACAGCATCGCGATATAGCTCTTGGTCGCGGCGACCGACAGTTCGGGGCCGGCCAGCAGCGGCAACTGGTGCTCGCACGCATCGGCGAGCGGCGACGGCAGCACGTTCACGGCGGCGACGGTGCGCGCGCCGGCTTCGCGCAGCGCGGCCATCGTATTGACGAGATCGGGGCTCTTGCCCGACTGGGAGAACGCGATCGCGAGCTGGTCCTGCACCTTCAGCGGCGCCTGCTGCAGCGTCGCGACCGACATCGGCAGCGACGCGACCGGCACGCCGAGGCGGCTCATCGTCAGGCTCGCGAAATAGCTGGCGGCGTGATCCGAGCTGCCGCGCGCGACCGTCAGCGCGACGGCCGGCGGGTGATCGAGCAATTGGCCGGCGAGCGCTTCGACGCGCGCGGTGTCGGCGATCTGCGCGGCGACGACCTGGGCGGACTCGCGCGCTTCCTTAAGCATATTCGACAATCGATTCTCCTTCGACGTAGGTCGCGGTGAGGTTCAGGTCGCGATCGAACACCGCGAGGTCGGCCCATGCGCCGCGCTCGAGGCGGCCGCGATCGGTCACGCCGAGGTAGTCGGCCGCGTAGCGCGACATCCGGTTCGACACGTCGGCGATCGGCAGGCCGAGCGACACGAGGTTGCGCAGCGCCTGGTCCATCGTCAGCGTGCTGCCGGCGAGCGTGCCGTCGGCGAGCCGCACGCCGCCGAGGCACTTCGTCACGTGCTGGCTGCCGAGCCGGTATTCGCCGTCGGGCATGCCGGTGGCGGACGTGCTGTCGGTCACGACGTACAGGCGCGGAATCGCGCGCAGCGCAGCACGAATCGCGCCCGGGTGGACGTGCAGCAGATCGGGGATGATTTCCGCGTATTCGGCATGCGCGAGCGCCGCGCCGACGAGGCCCGGGTTGCGGTGATGCAGCGGCGACATCGCGTTGAACAGGTGCGTGAAACCGCATGCGCCGTGCTTGAGCGCGGCGACCGCGTCGTCGTAGGTCGCGAGCGAGTGGCCGAGCTGCACGCGCACGCCGCGCGCGGCCATCTCGCCGATGATCTCGATGTGGCCCGCGATTTCCGGCGCGAGCGTGACGACGCGGATCGGCGCGATCGACAGGTACTTGAGCACCTCGTCGAGCACGGCCGACACGGCCGCGTCGGGCTGCGCGCCGAGCTTGCCGGGGTTGATGTACGGCCCTTCGAGATGCACGCCGAGCACGCGGGCGCCGCCCGGCGTGCGGGCCCGCGCGGCGGTGCCGAGATTCGCGACGACTTCCATCAGTTCGTCGCGCGGCGCGGTCATCGTCGTCGCGAGCAGGCTCGTCGTGCCGAATTGCGCATGCGTGCGGACGATCGTTTCGATCGCGTCGCCGCCTTCCATCACGTCGGCGCCGCCGCCGCCATGCACGTGCAGGTCGATGAAGCCGGGCAGGATGTACGGCGCGTCGTTCTTCGCGGGATCGACGGGCGCGCCGTCGAGCGTGGTGATGCGGCCGTTCTCGCTATCGAGCGAACCGTGAATCCAGCCGTCGGGGGTGAGGATGTTTCCAGTCAGCATGACGTTCTCTTGATGATCTGGTGACGCGGGCATCCGCGTCGTGATTTGCAAATCCGTTGCATGTGCTGCGCGGGCAGTCTCGCGCGTCAGCGTTTCAGTTCGGCGACGAAGTCGTAATAGTCGTCGCGGCAATACGTTTCGCTCATTTCGATCGCGCGCTGGTCGACGCCGTAGCCGATCCGCGTGATCACCAGCAGCGCCGAGCCCGGCTTCACCGCCATCCATTTCGCGATCGCGTGCGTCGCGTTCGCCGCGCGAAAGTGCTGCAGCGCGCGCACGACGGTCATGCCGCGCGCCTCCAGGTATTCGTACAGCGATGCACCGAGCACCTGCGGATCGGGCACCACCGCCGCGGGCAGCGTCGAATGCTCGACCGCCATCACGATGCCGTCCGCGCGGCGCAGCCGTTCGAGCCGCGCCACCGTCGCGCCGGGCGCGAGGCCGAGATGCGTGAGCTCGTCGCGGCTCGCGGTGCGCAGCGTGCGCGACAGCCACACCGAATCGGGCACGAAGCCGCGCTGGCGCATCTTCGCGGTGAAGCCGACGAGGCGCGACAGCGGATCGGCAACGCGCGGCGTGATGAAGCTGCCCGCGCCGCGCGCCCGCTTGATCAGGCCCTGCTCGACCAGCAGCGCGAGGGCGCGACGCGCGGTGATCCGCGACACGCCGACCGACACCGACAGCAGCCGCTCCGACGGCAGCGCCTCGCCGGCCTGCCACGCGCCCGCGTGGATCGCGCTCGCCAGATTGCGGGCGAGCTGCAGATAGAGCGGCGTATCGTCGAGGGGATCGGGCGCCAGTTCGGCCCAGCCGGTTTCCATGTGCCTCCGCGTGTCGGACGACGATCTCCGACCGTCGAAAGTGAACGCATTATATAACCACCATAATACCAGTCAACGAACTGGTATTAGCGCCGCGGAAATCGCCGAAAGCCTTGCGCGGCAAGCGTTTTAGTACTGGCAAAGCCTTTTTTTACAACGCAGTGCGGGATAGGGATTTACCCGAAGTGGTATGCAAGGGGACAGTTCCAGTGCGTGGACCGGCCGGGTTTCCGGCACGAATATGAGACCAGAATAGAACCAATTTGGCTGACTGGTATGCATCGACGACAGCGCGCCGGTGCGACGCGCGGATCAGTGGAATTCCCGGCTCGACGTGCGCAGGCCACCGAGCAGCGGCGTCAGATCCTCGAAATGCTGCGCGACGAGGTGCCGCACGTCGCTCACGACCTGCCACACGCCGGACGCCGCGAGCAGCCGCGAATCGAGTGTTTCGCGGCGCTGCCGCGCGAGCAGCTCGGGCCGGACGATCACGTTCACGCAGCCCGTTTCGTCCTCGAGCGTCATGAACATCACGCCCTTCGCGGTGCCCGGCATCTGCCGGGCGATCACGAGCCCGCATGCGCGTGCGAGCCGGCCGTCGGGACGGTCGCGCAACTCGGCCGACGACGACAGCCGCTGCGCGCGCAAGGCCGGACGCAGCAACGCGACCGGATGGCGGTTCAGCGTGAGGCCGGTGGTGTGATAGTCGGCGAGGATGTCGTCGGCTTCCGACGGCGCGCCGAGCGCAGGTTGCTCCACCTCGTCGATCGGCGCGGCGGCGAGCAGGTCGCGCTCCGGCGCCGCGGCGACGGCCTGCCACAACGCATCGCGACGATGGCCGGCGAGCATCGCGAGCGCATTCGCGGCGGCGAGCGCTTCGAGATCGCGACGTTCGAGTTGCGCGCGGCGCGCGAGGGTGTCGACGTTGTCGAACGGGCCGGCGGCGCGTGCGGCTTCGATGCGCCACGCGGCGGCTTCGCTCAGGCCGCGCACGAGCGACAGGCCGAGCCGCACGGCCGGCTGACCGTGCGGCGGCGGCTGGTCGGGCAACGCTTCGAGCGCGGCTTCCCAGGTGCTTTGCGTCACGTCGATCGGCAGCACCTTCACGCGGTGACGCTTCGCGTCCTGCACGAGTTGCGACGGCGGGTAGAACCCCATCGGCTGGCTGTTCAGCAGCGCGGCGAGAAAGATCGCGGGTTCGTGGCATTTGAGCCAGCTGCTCGCGTACGCGAGTTTCGCGAAGCTCGCGGCGTGGCTTTCGGGGAACCCGTATTCGCCGAAGCCTTTGATCTGCTCGAAGATCTGTTCGGCGAATTCGCGTGTGTAGTTGCGTTCGAGCATGCCGCTGATGATCTTGTCCTGATATTTCTCGAGATTGCCCTTGCGCTTCCACGCGGCCATCGCACGACGCAAGTCATCCGCTTCGCCAGGTGTAAAACCCGCGGCGACGATCGCAATCTGCATCACCTGTTCCTGGAAGATCGGCACACCCAGCGTACGAACGAGCACTTCCTTGAGCGCGTCGCTCGGATACGTGACCTCGCCCTCCTCTTCACCGGCCACGATCCTGCGCCGCTGCAAATACGGATGCACGGCGCCGCCTTGAATCGGACCGGGCCGCACGATCGATACCTGAACGACGAGATCGTAGTAGTTGCGCGGCTTCAGCCGCGGCAGCATCGACATCTGCGCACGCGATTCGATCTGGAACACGCCGACGGTATCGGCACGGCAGATCATGTCGTAGGTTGCCTTGTCATCCTGCGGAATGTGTTTCAGCGTGAATGGCTTGCCGTCCTTCGCTGGCCCGCGCCATGCGGTGCGCAGGTCGAACGCGCGATGCAGCGCCGACAGCATGCCGAGCGCGAGCACGTCGACCTTCATCAGCCCGAGCGCTTCGAGATCGTCCTTGTCCCACTGGATCACGCGTCGCCCGTCCATCGCCGCGTTCTCGACCGGCACGAGCCGCGTGAGCTTGCCGCGGCTGATCACGAAGCCGCCCGAATGCTGCGACAGATGGCGCGGGAAGTTGAGCAAGCGCCCGGCCAGTTCGGCCCATGTGCGAATCAGCGGCGTTTCGGGATCGAGCCCGGTCGACGCGAATTGCCGCAGCAGATCGCGACTGCCGTCGAACCAGCGATGCCCCTTCGCGACGCGATCGACCAGCATCGGATCGACGCCGAGCGCCTTGCCGGTTTCGCGCAGCACGCCGCGCGGACGATACGTCGAAACGGCAGCCGCGAGCGCGGCGCGATCCTTGCCGTATTTTGCGTAGATGTGCTGGATCACTTCTTCGCGGCGCTGATGCTCGAAGTCGACGTCGATATCCGGCGGCTCGCCGCGTTCCTCGCTGATGAAACGCTCGAACAGCATCGTGCTTTGCTCGGGATTCACTTCGGTGATGCCGAGGCAATAACAGACGACCGAGTTCGCGGCCGAGCCACGGCCCTGGCACAGGATGTTCTGGCTGCGCGCGTATTTGACGATGTCGTAGACGGTCAGGAAGAACGGCTCGTAGCTCAGCCGGGCGATCAGGTCGAGTTCATGACGGATCTGCTTGTCGACCTTCTCCGGAATGCCCTGCGGATAACGCACCGCCGCTCCGGCGAAGGTTTCCTGTTCCAGATAGCGCGTCGGCGTCAGTCCCGCCGGCACGATCTCGTCGGGATACTCGTAACGCAGCGAGTCGAGTTCGAAATCGCATGCATCGAACATCGCGCACGTCTCCGCGATCTCGGCCGACGAAAACAACTTCGCGATCCGCCCGCGCGAACGCAGATGCTGCTCCGCATTCGGCGCGAGCGCGTACCCGCATTCGGAGACCGGCATCCCGACGCGAATCGCCGTCATCACGTCCTGCAGCGGCTTGCACGAGCGCACGTGCATCGTCACGTCGCCCAGCGCGACGAGTCGCACGCCGCGCCGTTTGCCGGCCTCGCGAATCTCGTCGCGCTGCGCGCCGTCCAGCGCGCGCTGCAACTGCACGAGCCCGAGCCGCGCCCGCTCGCCGAACATCGCGCGAAACCACGCGACCTGCGCATCGAGCACGTCCGCCCGCACCGGGTACGTCGGCACGAGAATCGCGAAGCAGTCGGGCATGCCGCGCAAGTGGGCAAACTCCGCCGGCGGCGCCGACAGCATCCGCGACGTCAGCTGGTAAGTGCCCTTCGGCGATGCCATCCGCCGCCACGAAATCAACTCGGAAAGATTGCCGTACCCTTCGCGGTTCTGTGCGAGCAGCACGAGCCCGAACGCACCGGGGCCCGGGTCGTGGCCGGGCGCGACGTCATCCGGCGTGACGTCGAAATACGAACCGATGACGAGCGGCAATCCGTTCGCCTTCGCCGCGACATGCATGCGCGGCGCGCCGGCGAGCGAGCATTCGTCGGTGATCGCGATCCCGCGATAGCCGAGTTCCACCGCACGCTCGACCAGTTCGTCCGCATGCGACGCGCCATGCAGGAATGAAAAGTTCGAACGGCAGAACAACTCCGCGTAATCGGGCAGCCCGCTGAAATCCGCCATCATCTTCGTTCACCCGAACAGGCCGTGCAGGAACCAGTGCGGTTCGGACTCGCTCCCCGCCCGTTCCCTGAACACCCAATAGCACGCACCGGCTTCGTCCTGCGCGACGTGGTAATCGCGTGCCGCGAGCTGACCATCGAACCACCCGGCCTCGATCCGCTCCGCCGACGACATCATCCTCAGCGGCGTATGGAATACCGGCCGCTCGCCACGCATCAGCAACGGCAGCGGTTCGGCCAGCAACCACGCGGGGCGCGGCGGCACGGCCGGCGGCCCGCCGGCCGGCTTGCCCGCCTGCGCATCGAGCGGCAGCCAGCGGTTCGCGGCTTCGGGCCGATGATCGGCGACGGGTGCCGCGCGCAGCACGTTGTCCGCGCCGAGCCGCGCGACCAGCAACTCGAGCAACCGCTCGCGGGTTTCCCGCGTACCGCCCGGCTCGGGAAAAAGATCGTCGGCCGGCGGCGCGACCGATTCGACGCGCGTGGCCTTCAGACGCACCGCGATCACCGCGGCCGGCAGCTCGACGCGCGCGAGCCGCTCGCCGAGCAGCCGCATGAAATGCCCCTCGTCGCGCACGGGGGCGGCGAACGCGAGCGCGAGCGGGGTCGGCGGCACGGCCTGGCGGCCGCGTTCGTGCTCGAGATCGAACGTCATCGCGGCGAGCGACAGGTGCCGCGCGGCCAGCCAGCCGCACAGCTGCACGACGAGCCGCCGCGCGGCGAACAGCACGGCTTCCGCGTATTCGACGCGCTCCGGCAACTCGAGCCGCACGTCGAACACGGGCGGCACCGCCATCCACGCCAGCGGCTCGACCGCTTCGCCGTACGCACGATCGAGCGCGGCCAGCAACGCGGGACCGCAGCGTCGCTGCAGCCCTGCGCGCGGCAGGCGGCGCAGATCGGCGAGCGTGCGGCAGCCGAGGCCGTCGAACCAGCCCGCATACGGACGCGCATCGGGCAGCAGCACGCACGGCAGCCGGTCGAGCGTGCGGACGAGCGAGGCCTGGCGTGCGACGCGGCGCCGGCTGCGTGCGCGGGCCGACGTGCGCGCGAGCAGCCATGCGCCGCGCCCGGTCGGCGCGGCGGACAGGCGCGCCGCGTAGCCGAGCGTCGCGAGCGTCGCGCACACCTGGCGGCACAGCGACGGCAGGCCGCCGAACAGGCGCAGGCTCGGGCCGACGTCGACGATCAGCGTGGCTTCGTCGTCGAGCGCGACGCACGGCGAGAAACGCAGCAGCGCGAGCGCGACCGCGCGCAGCGCATCGGCTTCGCGCGCGGGATCGCGTTCGACGAGTTGCGTATCGGGCGCGAGCGTGAGCACGCCGCCGCGCTTCATGCCCGCGCGCACGCCCTGCCGGCGCGCGGCCGCGTCGGCGATCAGCACGACGCCCTGCTCGAGCACCGCGCAGCCGGCCTCGCCGGCCGCCGCGTCAGACGGCGGCGGGGCGCACACGTCGAGCGGCAGGCGCGGCAGATGGATGCCGAGCAAGACGCGCATAGCGGCTCTCCACGATGGGCGACGGCAAATCGAGCACGAGCGGCTCGCTGCGCGCGGGCCCGCGACGCTTGACGATGTCGAGCGACACGCCGCCCGGCACCGGATACAGCGCGACGCGCAGCACGGCCGGCGACGGCTGCCGCGCGGCCGACGGCGGACGCAGCATCACGAACAGCGTGTCGCCCGTGCGCGCGGCCGCGAGATGCAGGCGCCGCAGCGCATCGGGCCGCGCGTCCTGCCAGAGCAGCAGCGCGCCGCAACAGCCGGTCTTGAGCGCCTGCTCGGCGGCCCACAACGCATCGGTACGGCTACCGGCGCGCAGCCACAGCAGCGTGTCGGCCGGCACGCCGAGACTGGCGAGCGCGGTGGCATGCGGCGACTGCGGCGGCGCGACGAGCGCGAGCGGCCGCCGGACGCTGACGGTGCGGGCAAGCGCCGGCGCGAGCAGCCGCATCTCGCCGCAGCCCGGCTGCGCGGCCAGCAGTTCGACGAGGCCGCCGACCGGCCAGCCGCCGCCCGGCAGCTCGGCCGACAGCGGCGCGAAGCCCGTGTCGATCGTGCGCGGGCCGCCGCGCGCGAGCTGCGAGCCGCGCCAAAGGGACGGATGAAGGGATTCGGGAGTAATGGAGGATGCGAGCATGACGCCACCCACAACTGTATGGATATACAGTATATGGCAATGCGTGCGCGTCGCACAGCACCGGTGCAAAACCGGTTTTCGTCGGAAGAAACCGGGGAGAAGCCGGCGCGCCCGTCATGTCACGGCGCGCCGGCCCGTCAGCCGTCGGTCAGCAGCCCGTCAACCGAGCAGCAACGCGTCGTCGTCGAGCTGCTCGTGCCGCACCTTCTCGAACATCTGCAGCAGATCCGGCACGTCCAGCCCCTTGCGCGCGTCGCCCGACACGTCGAGCACGACCTGCCCCTGGTGCAGCATCACCGTACGGTCGCCGTAGTCGAGCGCCTGCCGCATGCTGTGCGTGACCATCATCGTCGTCAGCTTGCTCTCGGCGACGATGCGCGCGGTCAGCTCCAGCACGAACGCGGCCGTCTTCGGATCGAGCGCGGCCGTGTGCTCGTCGAGCAGCAGGATCCGCGACGGCCGCAGCGACGCCATCAGCAGGCTCACGGCCTGCCGCTGGCCGCCCGACAGCAGCCCGATCCGGTCGGTCAGCCGGTTTTCCAGCCCGAGGTTCAGCAGCCGCAGCTTGTCGCGGAACAGCTCGCGCGACGGCCGGTCGAGCGCCGCCCGGAAGCCGCGCCGCGCGCCGCGCGCCATCGCGAGCGCCATGTTCTCCTCGATCGTCAGCGCCTCGCAGGTGCCGGCCATCGGATCCTGAAACACGCGCGCGACGAGGTGCGCGCGGTCCCACGCGGCCTTGCGCGTCACATCCGTGCCGTCGATCGCGATGCGTCCCGCATCGACGCGCTGGTCGCCGCTGACCGCATTGAGGAAGGTCGACTTGCCGGCGCCGTTCGAGCCGATCACCGCGACGAACTGGCCGTCGGGAATCTCGAGCGACAGCCCGCGCAGCGCGCGCGTCTCGATCGGCGTGCCGGGATTGAACGTGAGTTTGAGATCGCGTGCGGACAGCATGTCATGCCCCTCCGTTCTTGCGCGCGAACAGCTTCTTGCGCGTCGCCGGCAGCACCAGCGCGATCGTGACGAGCGCGGCCGTCACGAGGTTCAGGTCCTGCGCCTTCAGGCCGATGAATTCGCTGTTCAGCGCGAGCGCGATGAAGAAGCGGTAGACGATCGCGCCGAGCACGACGGCAAGCGTCGTCAGCACCAGCCGGCGCGCCGGCAGCAGCGTCTCGCCGATGATCACGGCGGCCAGCCCGATCACGATCGTGCCGATCCCCATCGAGATGTCCGAGCCGCCCTGCGTCTGCGCGAACAGGGCGCCCGCGAGCGCGACGAGCGCGTTCGACAGCGCCATCCCGGCAAGCGTCGCCCGGCCGGTCGCGATGCCCTGCGCGCGCGCCATCCGCGGGTTCGCGCCGGTCGCGCGCATCGCGAGGCCGAGCTGCGACGAGAAGAACCAGTCGAGGCCGAGCTTCGCGATCACGACGACGATCGCGAGCAGCGCCGGGCGCAGCACGTAATCGGGCATCCAGTCGGGCTGCAGCACGGTGAAGAGCGTCGGCTCGGTGATCAGCGGCACGTTCGGCCGGCCCATGATCCGCAGGTTCACCGAGTAGAGCGCGATCATCATCAGGATACTGGCGAGCAGATCCATGATCTTCAGGCGCACGTTCAGCCAGCCGGTGACGAAGCCGGCCAGCGCGCCCGCGACGATCGCGAGCAGCGTCGCGGAAAACGGGTCATGGCCGGCCGAGATCAGCGTCGCGGCGACGGCGCCGCCGAGCGGAAAGCTGCCGTCGACGGTGAGGTCGGGGAAGTTGAGGATGCGAAACGAGATCAGCACCCCGAGGGCGACGAGACTGAAGATCAGGCCGATCTCCAGTGCGCCCAGAAACGAGAACAGAGACATGATGGGGAAATCCTGTTGCTTCCCGGCCGGACGTGTACGGCCGGGCGAAGCGAACGGGCGGCCCCGGGTGGGAGCCGCCCGTCCGGCGATGTCGTCGAGGCCCGGATCGGGCCTGCAAGCGCGGCGGTCGGGCCGCGGCTTACTTGATGACCGTCTTCGCTTCCTTCACGAGATCCGGCGACAGCGTGACGCCCTGCTTCGCGGCCGCGCCCGTATTGACGAACAGTTCGAGGTTGCTGCTCGTCTCCGACGCGATCGCGCCCGGCTTCTCGCCCTTCAGGATGCGCGCGACGACCCTGCCCGTCTGGCGGCCGAGGTCGCCGTAGTTGATGCCGAGCGCCGCGATGCCGCCGCGCTTCACGCTGTCGGTGTCGCCGGCGACGAGCGGAATCTTCGCTTCGTTCGCGACCTTCACCAGCGCTTCGTACGCGGACACGACGTTGTTGTCGGTATTCGTGTAGATCACGTCGACCTTGCCGATCAGGCTCTTCGCGGCCGGGCCGATGTCGACGGTGCGCGGCGCGGCCGCTTCCTTCAGCGTCATCCCCTGCTTCGCGAGGATCTCCTTGAGCTCCTTCACGACGACGACCGAATTCGCCTCGCCCGGGTTGTAGACCATGCCGACCGTCTTCGCATTCGGCACGACGCGCTTGATCAGCGCGACCTGGCGATCGAGCGGCAGCTTGTCGGACACGCCCGTCACGTTGGTGCCCGACGGGCCCCAGCCCTTCACGAGCTGCGCGGCGACCGGGTCGGTGACGCCCGAGTAGACGACCGGCACGCTCTTCGTCGCGGCGACGACCGACTGCGCGGCCGGCGTTGCGATCGCGACGATCACGTCGGGCTTGTCGCCGACGAACTTGCGCGCGATCTGCGCGGCCGTGCCGGTGTTGCCCTGCGCGCTCTGGTATTCCCACTTGAGCTTGTCGTCGCCGTAACCTTCCGCCTTCAGTTCGGCGCGCACGCCGTCGCGGATCGCATCGAGCGCCGGATGGTCGACGATCGACAGCACCTTGACGGTCTGTGCATGCGCGGCGCCTGCCAGCGCGAGTGCGGCGACGCCGGCCGTGATCGAACGGATCGCGAAAGTCTTGAATCGCTTCATGGGTGAGTCTCCCCCGTATTGTGTCGGTTCTGGATGATGGATTCCCGCCGCCGTCGGGCGGGCGCCGCCCGTGCGTACGAGACGCGGGCGATCGGCCCGCGCACGCTCCGGGAAAGCGTGCAGCGGCGAACGCACGAGGATACCATTTCCGCAGACCACCGCCTGACTCCGTGCTTTCGCGCGGCGCGCCGGGCACAACCTCGCCGAGGCCCCAAGAAAGCGCGCCAAGCCTTGCCGGTGGCGGCGCCGATCCGCGTCGGCCAATGCGTCGGCCGCGCATGCGGCTTTACGCTATGCTGTCGGCCGACCCAATCCACTCCACCGGAGGGCAGATGAAACGGGGTATCCGAGCCGCCGCATTCGCAGCATTCACCGCCGTCGCGCTGACGCCGCCGGGCGCGGCGTTCGCGCTGACCGACGGCAACGCGCAATACGACGACTGCATGCTCAACGCGCTGCGCGAAAGCCGCAACGGCGCGGCGGCCCAGTTGATCCAGCGCTCGTGCGACGCGCTGTACCGCAACAACGCGATGCTGCTGCCGCGCGAACGGCGCTTTCACGAGTGCGTCGTGCAGTCGCTGCCCGGCGTGCGCGACAACTACGCGATCCAGCAGATCATGTCGATCTGCTCGCGGCGCGGGGAGATGTAGGCATAGGCGCGCGTGCCGCGCCAATGAAAAAAGGGCCTGCGCGATGCAGGCCCTTTTCGTTCAGCGGTCCGACCGGTGAGCGGCGTTCAGAACGACGCGACCATCGAGCCCTTGAACTGCTTCTTGATGAATTCCTTCACTTCCGGCGACTGGTACGCCTTGACCAGCTTCTTCACCCACGGCTGATCCTTGTCCTTCGCGCGCACGGCGATCAGGTTCGCGTACGGGCTCGTCAGCGATTCGAGCGCGATCGCGTCCTTGGTCGGCTGCAGATTCGCGGCCAGCGCGTAGTTCGTGTTGATCACGGCCGCGTCGACGTCCGACAGCACGCGCGGCAGTTGCGCGGCGTCGAGTTCGGAGATCTTCAGCTTCTTCGGGTTCTCGGCGATGTCGAGCACCGTCGCGTTGTTGCCGCCCGTGCCGGCGCCGGCCTTCAGCTTGATCACGCCTTGCGTCTGCAGCAGCAGCAGCGCGCGGTTCTCGTTCGACGGATCGTTCGGCACCGCGAGCTTCGCGCCCTGCGGCAGATCCTTCAGCGACTTGAACTTCTTCGAGTACACGCCGATCGGCGAGATGTAGGTCAGGCCCGCGCTGACGATCTTGTAGCCGCGCTGCTTCACCTGGCTGTCGAGGTAGGGCTGGTGCTGGAAGCTGTTCGCGTCGAGATCGCCCGAATCGAGCGCCGCGTTCGGCTGCACGTAGTCGTTGAACTCGATGACCTTCACGTTCAGGCCTTCCTTCTCTTTCGCGACCTTCTGCACGACTTGCCACACTTCCGAATCCGGGCCGGCGACCGTGCCGACCTTGATCACCTTGTCTTCGGCGTGCGCGCCTGCCGACAGCGTCAGCGCGGCGCCGGTGGCCAGCACGGAAAATACCTTCAGGAGACTGCGACGCTTCATCTGTTTCTCGCTTTCTTGCTTACTGGAAATGGGGCGCGATACGGGTATGCCCGGACTCGCAGGAAGGGCCAAATGGTGTCACAGGATCGGCGGGAAGTGAAATACATCCCGCTCATATGGGTATGCACCAGCGCAGTGCCGGCGGCCGCCGCACAACTCGGCCGTTAGTTGCATTTTTCCTCGACGCATCGGCCCATTGGTCCATCGGCCGATCGGCCGATACACGTCACGCCGCCACCGTCTCGTCGGCCGCCTTCGTGCCGAAAGCCGGCTCGGCCGCCCATGCACCGGTCCCGCGCGGCGACGGGCCGCCGGTATTGGCGACCCGGAACGCGCCGACCGCGTCGCGCAGCCGCGCGGCCTGTTCCTGCAGCGACGCAGCGGCCGCGGCCGCTTCCTCGACCAGCGCCGCATTCTGCTGCGTCACCTGGTCCATCTGCGTGACCGCGCGGCCGACCTGCGTGATGCCGCTCGCCTGCTCCTCGGACGCCGCCGCGATCTCGCCCATGATGTCGGTCACGCGTGCGACCGCCTGCAGGATCTCGCCCATCGTCGTGCCGGCCTGGCCGACCAGCGTCGAGCCGTTGCGCACGCGCTCGACCGAATCGACGATCAGCGCGCGGATCTCCTTCGCGGCCGTCGCGCTGCGCTGCGCGAGCGAGCGCACCTCGCCCGCGACCACCGCGAAGCCGCGGCCCTGCTCGCCCGCGCGCGCGGCTTCGACCGCCGCGTTCAGCGCGAGGATGTTGGTCTGGAACGCGATGCTCTCGATCACGCCGATGATGTCGGCGATCTTGCGCGAGCTGTCGTCGATCTCGCCCATCGTGCCGATCACGCGGTTCACGACGTCGCTGCCCGCACGCGCGATGTCCGACGCATTGTTCGCGAGCCCGCTCGCCTGCCGCGCGTTGTCCGCGTTCTGCTTCACCGTCGCGGTCAACTGCTCCATGCTCGCGGCGGTTTCCTCGAGCGACGCGGCCTGCTCCTCGGTGCGCTGCGACAGGTCGTCGTTGCCGGCCGAAATCTGGCGGCTCGCCGACGCGATCGATTCGGCCGACTGGCGAATCCCGCCGATCGTCGCCTGCAACCGTGCCTGCATGTCGTGCATCGCGGCCATCATGCTGGTGCGATCGCCCGCGCGCACCGGCACCGGCTGCGTCAGGTCGCCCTGCGCGATGCGCGTCGCGAGCGCGGCCGCTTCGTCCGGCTCGCCGCCGAGGCTGCCGCGCACGTTGCGGATGATCACCAGCATCGCCGCGCTGATCACGAAGCCGATCACGAACACCATGGCCAGATGGCCGAACAGCGTCCGGTAGTACACGGTGTCGATGTCCTTCAGGAACACGCCGCTCGAGATGTTCCAGTCCCACGGCGCGAACCGCGTGACGTAGCTGATCTTCGGCACGGCCGTCTCGCTGTGCGGCAGCCGCCCGCGATATTCGGCGAAGCCGCTGCCGGTCGCCTTCGCCGCGTTCAGGATCGTCACGAACAGCGGCTTGCCGTCCGGATCGAGATAGTCGCCGACCTGCGTGTTGACGAGTTTCGGCAGCGTCGGATGCATCAGCACGACCGGCTTCGAATCCATCACGAACACGTAGCCCGAATCGCCGTAGCGCATCGCGGCGAGGCTCGCGAGCGCGTCGCGCTTCGCGTCGGCCTCGGGCAGCGTGCCGCTCTGCGCGAGCGCGTGATAGGCCTTCACGATGCCCGCCGCCGAGTCGACGAGATTCGCGATGCCGGCCTTGCGTTCGGCGAGCATCGTCGCGCGCGTTTCGTAGGCGCTCCATGCGCCGACGCCCAGAAGACCGATCCATACCAGCGCAAGCGCGAGCCACAGCTTGCGGTTCAAACTCATTCTGCTCATCTGCGTGCCTCTGTCGATGTCGATGCATCCGACGCGCGAACGGCCGGCCGCGCGCAAACGGTTGCTCTTTTATTTACGGCAACGAGGCTTACATCTTGAATACGCGTCGCCGCGGCGAACCGGCGATCGACAGGCCCCCACGCGGCGCGCCGGCGCGACAGCCCGCATCCGCTGTGCTAAAAAGACCGGCTGGCCGGCGCGCGAAGCGCCGGCATCATTCCAGGGGCATCCATGTACGTCATCGACATCCACTACACCGCGTCGCTCGAGCGCATCGACGACGCGCTCGAACGCCATCGCGCGTACCTGCAGCCGCAGTTCGACAAGGGCATCTTCATCGCGGCGGGGCCGAAGGTGCCGCGCGCAGGCGGCATGATCCTCGCGGCCCGCATCGATCGCGACGCACTCGACGCGATCCTCGAGACCGACCCGTTCGTCACCGAGGGGCTCGCCACGTATCGCGTGACGGAATTCCGGATCACCCGCGCCGCGTCGGGCTTCAACGTGCCGGCGCTGCCGTAACGCGGCTTCGGCGCAATACGTGCGCAATACGCGCGCATGCCGACGCGCCGCCCGGCGGGCAGCGCATGCGCGCAAAGATGAGAGCGGGGAAACGTGACGGCACGAACACGGCCGTCACGCGAAACGCCGGGCGGGCGCCCGGCGGCGGCCGGTCAGTCGACCAGCAGCTTCAGGTCGTGGACCCACGGGGCCGGGCCCTGGCCGTCGCGCACGAACAGGCGCAGCTTGCCGTCGCGGTCGAACACGTAGCTCGCGGCCGTGTGATCCATCGTGTAGCTGCCGGGCGTCTTGCCGGGCACCTTCGCGTAGTACACGCGGAAATCCTTCGTGACCTTCTTGAGCTGTGCTTCGTCGGCCGGCCGCAGGCCGATGAACGACGGATCGAACGCGGGCACGTACTGGCCGAGCAGCGCCGGCGTGTCGCGCTCCGGATCGACGGTGACGAACAGCACCTGCACGCGCTTCGCGGCATCCGGCCCGAGCTGCTTCAGCGCTTCGGACAATTCCGCCATCGTGGTCGGGCACACGTCCGGGCAATGCGTATAGCCGAAGAACATCACGACGGCCTTGCCCTTGAAGTCGGCGAGCGTGCGGACCTTGCCGCTCGTATCGGGCAGCGCGAAGTCGCTGCCGAACTGCGTGTTGCCGGTGATGTCGAGATTCTGGAATTTCGGCGCGTTGTCGCATCCCGCGAGCAGCAGCGCTGCCGTGAATGCGCACGCGAGCATCCAGCCTTGGCGCGCGCGGCGCCCGAACCGTGATGGGAGCATTGCGTTCAAACCGTGCGGTTACACGCCGAGCAGCGGGCGTGCGTAGTGATCGACGAGCAGCGCGGCAAACAGCAGCGACAGATAGACGATCGAGTAGCGGAAGGCCTTGCGGGCGAGTTCGTCCGAATAGTCGCGATGGATCTTCCACGCATACGCGAGGAACACCGCGCCGAGCAGTACCGCGCTCGTCAGGTAGACGGCCCCGCTCATCCCGGAAATGAAGGGCATCAGCGTGACCGCGAACAGGATCACCGTGTACAGCAGGATGTGCAGCCGCGTGAACTTCTCGCCGTGCGTGACGGGCAGCATCGGCAGCCCCGCGTTCTCGTAATCCTTGCGGCGATAGAGCGCGAGCACCCAGAAATGCGGCGGCGTCCACACGAAGATGATCAGCACGAGGATCCAAGCGTCGCCCGGCACCGCGCCGGTGACGGCGGCCCAGCCGAGCGCCGGCGGCATCGCGCCCGACGCGCCGCCGATCACGATGTTCTGCGGCGTCATCGGCTTGAGCAGCAGCGTGTAGATCACCGCGTAGCCGACGAACGTCGCGATCGTCAGCCACATCGTCAACGGATTCGTGAACGTATAGAGCGTCCATGCGCCGACGCTGCCGAGCACGGCCGAGAACAGCAGGATCTGCGGCGTCGTGATCTCGCCGCGCGCGGACGGGCGCCATGCGGTGCGGCGCATCATCGCGTCGATCTTCTGTTCGACGAGGCAGTTGATCGCGAACGCGGCGCCGGCCAGCAGCCAGATGCCGACGGTGCCGCCGATCAGCACATGCCACGGCACCATGCCCGGCGTCGCGAGGAACATGCCGATCACCGCGCAGAACACCGCGAGCTGCGTGACACGCGGCTTCGTCAGCGCCATGTACTGGGAAAAGCGGCTACCGGGCGATTGGGAGAGGGTGCTTTGCATGGGGGCGGTCACGCCGGGGCGGCGTCGCGCGCAGGCTGCGCGACACGGCCGGGGCGGCTTGAAAGGATGCGAAAGTTTAACATGACGACGAGCAGCAGCAGGATCGCGGCCCCGCCGTTGTGCGCGACGGCGACGGGCAGCGGCCACTGCAGCACGATGTTGGTCAGGCCCGTCACGAACTGCAGCAGGACGACCAGCAGCACGCCGTTCGCGGGCCGCCGCAGCGATTCGAAGCGGCGCATCTTCAGCGCGAACGCGACCAGGTACGCGACCACGACGAACGCGAACGTGCGGTGCGTCCAGTGGATCGCGACCAGCGCGTCCTGCGTGATCGCGTCGCCGTCCTTCGTCATCCCGAGCGCGCGCCACAGGTGAAAGCCGTGCTGGAAGTCCATCGGCGGAATCCACTGGCCGTTGCAGGTCGGGAAGTCGGTGCACGCAAGCACCGCGTAGTTCGTGCTCACCCAGCCGCCGAGCGCGATCTGCACGACCAGCAGCACGAGCGCCGCGAGCGCGGCCGCACGGTAACGCCCGGCCTCGGGGTCATACGACGGCAGCGGCGTCTGGCGCGCCGCGAGCCAACCCAGCGTGCCGAGCAGCGTGAGGCCGAGCAGCAAGTGGATCGTGACGATCACCGGTTGCAGCTTCATCGTGACCGTCCATGCGCCGAACGCGCCCTGCACGAGAATCAGCAGCAGCAGGCTCGTCGGCCACCACGGCGACACGTGCAGCGGGCGGCGACGCAGCCGCGCGGCCCATGCGATCACGGTCTGCGCGATGATCAGTACGCCGATCGCCATCGCGAAATAGCGGTGGATCATCTCGATCCACGCCTTCGTCATGCTGACCGGCCCGGTCGGCATCGCCTGGTGCGCGGCCGTGATCGCCGCGTGCGCGATGAACGGCGACGACGTGCCGTAGCAGCCTGGCCAGTCGGGACAGCCGAGCCCCGAATCGGTCAGCCGCGTGAAGCCGCCGAACATCACGAGGTCGAGGGTCAGGAAGGTGGTGATCCACACGAGCTTGCGGAACTTGTCGTCGTCGGCCTTCACCCACACGTACGACAGCGGCAGCAGCGCGATGCACAAGCCGATCAGGCCGAGTTGCAGTAGATACGACATCGGAATGGTGCCTCGTTCTCTCGCCTTAACCGATGCTCGACCACTTCAGCAGCTTCGTCACGTCCGACTTGATCTTGCTGGGATTCGGGTCTTTCGGGAAACGCATCATCAGGTTGCCGTTCGGGTCGACCATGTAGATGTGGTCGCTGTCCTTCGTGCCGGCGTCGACCGGCAGCCACGCGGCCACCGCGGCCGGATCGGCAACGAGCCGGCGCGTGTCCGGATACGCGTCCAGCACCTTCTGCGGCACCGCGCCCGCATCGCTGCGCAGCCACACCATCGTGATCCGGTGCCGTTCGCCCGCCTGCGTGACGCGGATCTGGCGCATGAAATAGAGCTTCTGCGCGCACGCGTCGTCGCACGCGCTGCGGTCGGTCATCACGAACAGCCAGACGCCGCGCAGCGACGACAGCGGCACCGTCTTGCCGGCTTCGTCGGTGACCTGCAGATCCGCCGGGATCGGGCGCTGCGGCTCGATCAGCGTGCCGTAGTTGGTCGACCCGCCCTTCGGCTTGATCACGTAATAGGTGAAGTACGACGCGATCATCGGCGCGGCGCACACGAGACCCAGCAGCACGAGCATCCAGCGGCCGCGCTTACGGGCCGCGGGCGACATCGGCGCAGCGGCCGGACCCTGACGGGGAGATTGCATGGACAAATCAGACCTCTCGAAACGAACCCGCGGCGCGCTCGCCGCGTCCTGGCATGACGCTCACGCGCCGGCCGACTTCTTCGCCGCACGCCGCGCGGCGTACAGCCCGAAGCCGAGCGCGGCCGCCGCCATCGCCCACCACTGAAACATGTAACCGTAATTGCGCTCGACGCCGGTCGTCGCCGCCGGCCAGTCGCGCACGAGCTTGTCGCCGTCGTCGCTCGTCTGCTGGATCACGAACGGCTGCAGCGGCAGCCCGGTTTCCCGCGCATACGCGGCGACGTCGAGGTTCTGGCGGATCTTCTGATGCGCGGCCGACCCGCCTTCGCCGAGCTCGAACGCGCGCGACGCATCGGCGCGCGCGATGCCGACGATCTCGACGTCGCCCGCCGGCGTCGCGAACGGCTCGATCGCCGTGCGATCGGCGATATTGCGCGGCAGCCACCCGCGGTTCACGAGCACGACGCCGCCGCCCGTGAGTTTAAACGGCATCACGACGTAAAAACCCGGCTGGTCGTTATACGGCCGATTGTCGAGGAACACCGCTTGCTCGGGCATGAAACGGCCCTTTGCCCGCACGCGATGAAACTCGATCGACGCGAGCGGAACCGGCTGCGCGCCGATGTCGACAGGGGCCGCCTGCTCGTAGCGCTCGATGCTCGCCTGCAGCGCTTCCTTCTGGTGCGCGCGGTCGCGCTGCCAGAAACCGAGACGGATCGTGACGGCGACGACGACGAGGATCAGCAACGCGGGCAGCCAGCGGATCTTCATCATGCGGCCCGCCCGGCACCTGCGCGAAAGCGAAGTGCGATAATTATCCTCTTCCTTTCGAATTGCCGTCGTCCGGTTCGTGTCATGCACATACTCGTTCCCATCGCCTTCGTCCTCATCATTGCCAGCATGGGCTCGGCGCTCTACTTCATGATGCACGACCGCGGCCATACGAAGCGCATGGTCTGGTCGCTCGCCACCCGCGTCGGGCTGTCGGTGTCGCTGTTCCTGCTCATCCTGTTCGCGAACTGGATGGGCTGGATCCATTCGACCGGCCTGCCGATCGGGCGTTGATGCCGTTGCCGCGCCGGCCGCTGTGACATTTCGCCGCACGGCCGCGCCACCAAGCAAAAGCGCCGCCTGACTGAGTCGCGGCGGCGCCAGGGTGGTGTCGCTCGCGGCTTCGCCGCCGCGCGCTCGACACCAATGAAAACGGCCCGCGCATTGCTGCGCGGGCCGTCGTTCCATTTACAGCCAGTAGACGACGACGTACAGGCCGAGCCAGACGACGTCGACGAAGTGCCAGTACCACGCGGCGCCTTCGAAGGCGAAGTGGTGATCGGGCTTGAAGTGGCCGCGGATCATCCGCACCAGCACCACCGCGAGCATCGTGCCGCCGAGGAACACGTGGAAGCCGTGGAAGCCCGTCAGCAGGAAGAACGTCGAACCGTACACGCCCGAGTTCAGCGTCAGGTTCAGTTCGTTGTACGCGTGGTAGTACTCGAAGCCCTGCAGGAACAGGAAGCAGATACCGAACACGAGCGTCGCGGCCAGCCACGCGATCGCCTTCTTGCGATGATCGTCACGCAGCGCGTGGTGCGAGATCGTCAGCGTCACGCCCGAAGACAGCAGGAACGCGGTGTTCAGCGTCGGGACCGGCCACGGGCCCATCGTCTTGAAGTGACCGGCGAGCGCGGCGGGGCCTTCGTTCGGCCACACGGCGGAGAAGTCCGGCCAGATCAGCTTGTAGTCGAGGCTGCCGAGCTGGTGCAGCGCGATTTCACGCGCATAGAACAGCGCGCCGAAGAACGCGCCGAAGAACATCACTTCCGAGAAGATGAACCAGCTCATGCTCCAGCGGTACGACTTGTCGACGTTCTTGCCGTAATGACCGCCTTCCGATTCGGCGATCGCGTCGCCGAACCAGTGATACAGCGTGAAGAGCAACCACAGCAGGCCGAGCAGCGCCGTAAACGGCGCCCAGTCGTGACCGTTGATCCACAGCGCTACCGAGCCGAGCATGACCAGCAGGCCGATGGCCGCGCTGATCGGATGCTGCGACGGATGCGGCACGAAATAGTACGGGGTCTGGTTTTGACCGCTCATGCTTGATTCTCCACTTCAGTCCAATTTGTGTACCGGAAACCGCTCCGGCTTTATTTCTTGCGCGGCGAGACCGCCACCGCTCTTTCCTGCACGCCGCGCCGTGGCGCCGCGCACTGCATTCTTTCGTCGCCGCGGGCCGCTAGCCGCTAACTGCGCCCTCAACCCACGACGGCACGCACGATCAGGATCAGCACGCCGATGAACACGCCGGCCGCGATCAACGCGACGATCAGCACGTGCAGCGGATTGAGCTGCGTCGCGTCGGCCTCCAGGTCGCGCCGCTTGCGCACCCCGAAGAACGACCACAGCACCGCTTTCAGCGCCTGACCGAACGTACCGCTCCGCTTGACCTCCGTCATCGCCCCGCCTCCGTCGTCATGCATCCGGCTTCGCCGCACCCTGCGCCGCCGCCGTACTGCGCTGCGCCGGGGCCGGCGTGGCCGGGGTATTCAGCTCGAAGAACGTGTACGACAGCGTGATCGTCTTCACGTCCTTCGGCAATTTCGGGTCGATCACGAACACCACCGGCATCTTGCGCGACTCGTTCGCGGTCAGCGTCTGCTGCGTGAAGCAAAAGCACTCGATCTTCTTGAAGAACTCCGTCGCCTGCTTCGGCGCGTAGCTCGGAATCGCCTGCGCGACGACCGGCCGGCCCTGCCCGTTCGTCACGTCGTACACGATCGTCGTCAGTTCGCCCGGATGCACGTCGAGACTGTTGTGCTCCGGCTTGAAGCCGAGCGGCCCGCGCGCGTTCGCATCGAACTCGACCGACACCGTGCGGCTGTAGTCGACCTGCGAGTTCTTCACCTCGCGCTCGCTGACATCGCGCTGCACCAGGTTGTTGATGCCGGTGATCTGGCAGATCGCCCGATACATCGGGATCAGCGCGAAGCCGAAACCGAACATCAGCCCGGCCACGACGAAGAGCTTCACCAGCATCGAACGATTGAACGCGCGATCCGCGGCGCCCTCTTCCGGCTTCGACATACGACGACTTCCTCGCTACTGCGTCAGTTACTGCATCAGTGGGTGGACAGCCACCACTGTTTGATCACGACACCCACAAAAAAAACGGCGGCGATGACGAGCAGGGTGAGGCCGAGCCGCTTGTTGCCCGCGCGGATCTGCTCGGGCGTTCGTCTTTCTTGTGGATTCCGGGTCATCTGAAACTTCGCTGAAACTTCCGTTTCGCGCCCGCCGCGCCTGCCTGCGCGGCAGGCAGCGGCGGAACGCTAGGTGAAACTTATTCGACGTGCGGCGGTTGCTCGAACGTGTGGAACGGAGCCGGGCTCGGTACCGTCCACTCGAGGCCCGTCGCGCCATCCCACGGCTTGTCCGACGCCTTTTCCAGCTCGCCGCCGCCACGGTAGGCCGGCAGCGCGACCGCGAACAGGAAGTACACCTGCGCGAGGCCGAAGCCGAATGCACCGATCGTCGCCACCTGGTTGAAGTCCGTGAACTGCGCCGGGTAGTCCGCATAGCGGCGCGGCATGCCCGCGAGACCGACGAAGTGCATCGGGAAGAACGTCAGGTTGAAGAAGATCATCGACGCCCAGAAGTGGATCTTGCCGCGCGTCTCGTTGTACATCCAGCCCGTCCACTTCGGCGCCCAGTAGTACCAGCCCGAGAACAGCGCGAACAGCGAGCCGGCCACCAGCACGTAGTGGAAGTGCGCGACCACGAAGTAGGTGCCGTGATACTGGATGTCGAGCGGCGCCATCGCGAGCATCAGGCCCGTCAGACCGCCGAACGTGAACACGAACAGGAAGCCGATCGCGAACAGCATCGGGGTTTCGAACGTCATCGAGCCGCGCCACATCGTCGCGAGCCAGTTGAACACCTTCACGCCCGTCGGCACCGCGATCAGCATCGTCGCGTACATGAAGAACAGCTGGCCGGTGACCGGCATGCCCGTGGCGAACATGTGGTGCGCCCAGACCATGAACGACAGGATCGCGATCGATGCCGTCGCGTACACCATCGAGCTGTAGCCGAACAGCGTCTTGCGTGCGAACGCCGGGATCACCTGCGACACGATCCCGAACGCCGGCAGAATCATGATGTACACCTCGGGGTGGCCGAAGAACCAGAAGATGTGCTGGTACATCACCGGGTCGCCGCCGCCTGCCGCGTTGAAGAACGACGTGCCGAAGTGGCGATCGAACAGCACCATCGTGATCGCGCCTGCCAGAACCGGCATCACGGCGATCAGCAGGTACGCGGTGATCAGCCACGTCCACGCGAACATCGGCATCTTCATCAGCGTCATGCCCGGTGCGCGCATGTTCAGGATCGTCACGACGATGTTGATCCCGCCCATGATCGACGATGCGCCCATGATGTGGACCGCGAAGATCGCGAAGTCCATGCCCGGGCCCATCTGCGTCGACAGCGGTGCGTACAGCGTCCAGCCGGCCGCCGTCGCGCCGCCCGGCGCGAAGAACGAACCGACCAGCAGCACGGCCGCGACCGGCAGCAGCCAGAAGCTGAAGTTGTTCATCCGCGCGAACGCCATGTCGGATGCGCCGATCTGCAGCGGAATCATCCAGTTCGCGAAGCCGACGAACGCCGGCATGATCGCGCCGAACACCATGATCAGGCCGTGCATCGTCGTGAGTTCGTTGAAGAACTCCGGACGCATGATCTGCAGGCCCGGCTCGAACAGCTCGGCACGGATGCCGAGTGCCATCACGCCGCCCGACAGGAACATGATGAACGAGAACAGCAGGTACAGCGTACCGATGTCCTTGTGGTTGGTGGCGAACAGCCAGCGACGCCAGCCGTGCGGGGCTTCGTGCGCGTGGTCGTCGTGCGCGTGGTCCGCGGCTACGTCGTGCCCGATGCTAGACATGAGAATCTCCTAATGCGAATACGTCGACTAACTCAGCGACACGTCAAGCCGCCGGGCCGATCTCGACACGCCGGGCTTCCTTCGCGTCAGCCCCGCCCGTGATCGTTTCCGGCTTTTTGAGAATAATGTGGTCTTCCGCCACGCCTGCTGCCTTCAGCGCATCGCGCACGGCCTGCGCCCGATGCTTCGCCAGCTCGGCGTTCGCGTCGGCCGAGCCCGTCTTGTCGGTGAAGCCCGACAGCGCGAGCTTCGCGTCCGGATGCGCCTTCGCATAGTCGGCCGCGGCGGCGATCGCCGCTTTCGCGTCGGCCGGCAGCACGCTCTTGCCCGTCTCGAAGTAGATCGTCGACAGCGCGGCCGATGCCGCTGCCGCCGGCTGCTCGGCGCCCGACGCGGCTTGCGCCGGCGCCGAAGCCGCTTCCGCCGGGGCCGCTGCCGTTGCCGCGCCTGCCGTGTCTTCCGGCAGCTTGCCGTTGCGTGCGTCGGCCACTTGCTTCGGCTGCAGCAGGTCGTTCTTGTGGTTGCCCCACGAGTTGCGTTCGTACGTAACGACCGAAGCGATGTCGAGGTCCGACAGCGACGCCCACGACGGCATCGCGCCCTTGCCGTGCAGCACGCGCTCGACGTGCGCGGCGATCGGGCCGTTCACGATCGGGCTGCCGTCCATCGCCGGGAATGCGCCGAGGCCCTTGCCGTTCACCTGGTGGCAAGCCGCGCAGTTCGCCTTGTAGACTTCCTCGCCGTGCGCGACGAGTTCGGCCATCGTGTAGACCTTGTTCGGGTCGACCGCCGCGCTGGCCAGCTTGGCCTTCTGCGCCGCCACCCACTTCGCGTAGTCGTCGTCCGACAGGACTTCGACGACGACCGGCATGTACGCGTGCTCCTTGCCGCACAGCTCGGTACAGAAGCCGCGGAACGTGCCGACCTTGTCGGCCTTGAACCACGTGTCGCGCACGAAGCCGGGGATCGCATCCTGCTTCACGCCGAACGCGGGCACGTACCACGAGTGGACGACGTCGTTCGCGGTCGTGATGATGCGGATCTTCTTGTTGACCGGCACGACGAGCGGGTTGTCGACTTCCTGCAGATAGGTGTCGGTGATCGGCTTCTTGCCCATCACTTCGTCGCGCGGGGTGGTCAGCGTCGACAGGAAGCCGATGCCCTCGCCCGGGCCCTTCACATAGTCGTAGCCCCACTTCCACTGGTAGCCGGTGACCTTGATCGTGAGATCGGCGTTCGTCGTGTCCTTCATCGCGACGACGGCCTTCGTCGCCGGCAGCGCCATCAGCACGACGATGACGAACGGCACGATCGTCCAGATGATCTCGACGGTCGTGCTTTCATGGAAATTGGCGGCCTTGTGGCCCTTGGATTTGCGGTGCGCGAAGATCGAATAGAACATCACGCCGAACACGCCGACGAAGATCACCGTACACAGGATCAGCATCATCGTGTGGAGATCGTAGAGCTCCTCGGCGATCTTCGTGACAGGCGGCTGAAAGTTGATCTCGTTGACACGGGGGCCGCCCGGGCTATCACCGACCGCCAGGGCCGCACCGGCAAAGAGCAATCCGCTGCATGCCAGCACGCCCGTGAGGGCTCGCTTGATTGTTTTCATAGCATCCTTACCCAAAATTTCCATTCAAACCCTCCCCCGTCGCAAGCCACCGGCCTCGTCCGGCCGATGACCGCGCCTCGTCAGCCGCAGCGCCTGAGCGACACGCGCAGTTCGTCGGCGAACTGCGCACGCTTGTACTGCGCGAGATGCTGCCCGATTACGACGGTCTGCCCGCGCGATACCAGCCGAATCGGATCGCGTGGCGTCGCACCCGGCTCGACCCGCACCCAGCGCGGGTTGAATTCGATCTGCGTGAGCCGCTCCGCATCCATCCGCTCGATCACGAGCCGGTGCGGAAACAGCCTGATGCGCTCGTAATCGACCGCATGGCGAGCATAGATCGCAAATGCGACACCCACCGCCAGCAACTCGATTCCGGTGAAGGGCATGACGAGCCAGACCCCTCTCCACATCAGCAACGCCGCGATCGCCAGCGAGAAGCCCGCGAGCGACGCGTAAAACAGCACGAACTGGCGTGGCGACACCGAACAGTTGCGTTTCATGAGCCAGTCTTCGAGGACCGGTTCGCTGTCCGCCGTCTCCGCCAAAACCCTCGCTGCTTCCATCGCCGCCTCACGCGAATGGCATGCGATGCATGCCTGCATCGGACTCGTCGCCCCGTATTGCGGGGACCCCGGGACGACAAGCTGACGCATTATAGGCGGGTTCAATGGCATCCACAAGCAAGCGCCTATCGCCCGCCAAGCCAAGTGCGACAAGCTTTCCGGCCGTTTTTGGCGCCAATTCGACCCCGCTTTGCGCCGCTAATTTCAGACATAACAAAACCCCTCTTTACCGCTTTACCGATTCTTCGGACGCCCCTTGCCGATGTCCTCGATGCGCACGATCCCGTGGCCTTCCGCGGTCGTGCGCGGCACGGCCTTCCACGCGTGGCCGTAGATCACCTCGAAGGTCAGCGGGATCGTGCCGTCCTCGCGCCGGCGCGCGTCCAGCGCGTCGCCGAGCGCCGCGCGAAAGCGTCGCGTCGCGTGCTGCGGCGCCGTGCGCTCGAACGGATAGGCGCCCCAGCGGCGCACGTCGGCCAGCAGGGAGTCGGGGGATTTGTAGGTGACGGTCAGCACTTCCTGGTCCATCACGGGAATCTCGAAGCCGCTCTCGACGAGCATGTCGCCGAGGTCGTGCATGTCGACGAAATCGATCACGCGCGCGGCGGGCGGCGCGATGCCGAGCGCCGCTTCGGCGTCCGCGCAGGCCGCGCGCAGCTCGCGCAGCGTGTCCGGGCCGAGCGTGCTGAACATCAGCAGGCCGTTCACGCGCAGCACGCGCTGCCATTCAGGAAACACCGTATCGGGACGCGAATGCCAGTGGAGCGCGAGATTCGACCAGATCAGGTCGAACGCGCCACCGGGAAACGGCAGCGCGGCGAAGTCGGCCTGCGCGACGCGCGGGCCGCGCTGGCCCAGCGCCCGGCCGAGCGACGCCGGCAGCCAGCGGCGCCAGTTGGTCTGCTCGACCTCGCGCTGGCCGGCCCGCGCGAGCATCGCGCCGGACAGGTCCACGCCGAACACAGGCGCCTCCGGAAAGCGCGCGCGCAGCGCCGGCAGGTCGTCGCCCGGGCCGCAGCCCGCGTCGAGTACGGCCGCGGGGCTCACCTTGATGTATTCGAGGCGCTCGTTCATCCGCTGCGCGATCTCGCGCGGCAGGAACGCGACCGCATCGAACGTGGCGGCACGGCGGTCGAAGATCCGCCGCAGGCGCCGGGTGTCATTGGCCGGACGGCCGGTTGAAGTCGAAGCTGGGGACATGTCGGGCACACTGGCGAAGAGCCCGAAGTATACTCGCTCGCCTCGCAAGCTTCATTGAGGCGGCGTGCCAGGAGTGTTGCGATGGTCCGCGGTTCCGCCGAGCGCACGATGCGCGTCGTTTTGTCGCAGGTTCGAACGCTGGTCGTGCGCGTTGCCGCGGTCGCATTGCCGAATCGCTGCGCGTTGTGCGGCAATTTGTCACACGGAGTGATTTGCGGCGCCTGCGATGCCGCGTACTGGAATGAAGCGAGGCTGCGCTGCGCGGTCTGCGCGCTGCCGCTCGGTGTCGGACATGCGCGATCGCCTGGCGGCCGTCGTACCGGCGCCGGCCGCGCGACCGCGTACCGGTGCGACGCGTGCCGCACCGCGCCGCCGCCGTTCGATGCGACGCTCGCGCTTGCCGATTACCGCGCACCGCTCGACGGGCTCGCGCGCGGCCTGAAGTTTCACGCGCGACTCGCGCTCGGCGGCGAATTCGCGGCCCGGCTCGCCCGGCTGGTCGACGATACGCACGGCGCGAGCGGCTTCGACCTCGTCGCGCCGGTGCCGCTGTCGCACCGGCGGCTCGTCGCGCGCGGCTACAACCAGGCGTGGGCGATCGCACGTCCGCTCGCGCGCCGGCTCGGCGTGCAAGCGGACGCAACCTTGCTCACGCGCGTCGCCGACACCGCGCCGCAGTCGCGGCTCGACCGGCACGCACGGCGCGACAACGTGATGACGGCTTTCGCGGTGGCCGGCGGCGTCGCCGGCCGCCACATCGCGCTCGTCGACGACGTGATGACGTCCGGCGCGACGCTCGCGGCGGCCGCGCAGGCGCTGAAGGCGGCGGGCGCCGCGCGCGTGACGAATCTGGTTGCGCTGCGCACCGCCAGGGATTAATTAGAGAGAGAGAGACCGGCCGCCGCGAATGCGGCCGTCACGAACCGGTCGGCCGGGAGCCCGCGCGCGTTGCGCGGCTCCGGCCGGCCCAGCCAAATCGAAACATGTTCAACGTCGTCCTCGTCGCCCCCGAAATTCCGCCGAACACCGGCAACGTGATCCGCCTGTGCGCGAACACCGGCGCGCACCTGCACCTGATCGAGCCGCTCGGCTTTCCGCTCGACGACGCGCGCATGCGTCGCGCCGGCCTCGACTATCACGAGTATGCGCAAATGCGCGTGCACCGCGACTGGGACGCATTCGTCGCCTCCGAAGCGCCCGATCCCGCGCGGATGTTCGCGTTCACGACGCGCGGCTCGGGCCGCTTCCACGATCGTGCGTTCCTGCCCGGCGACTGGTTCGTGTTCGGCTCGGAAACGCGCGGCCTGCCGGCCGAGCTGCTCGAACGCTTCCCGAACGAACAGCGCGTGCGCCTGCCGATGCGACCCGACAACCGCAGCCTGAACCTGTCGAACACGGTCGCGGTGGTCGTGTTCGAGGCGTGGCGCCAGGCCGGCTTCGAAGGCGGCGCCTGACGCTCGCCGCGCGCGGCGTCGAACGCGTCAGGTCCGCGCGAGCCGTGCGCGGTACAGGTCGTAGATATCGGGGGAAAAGCACGCGAACACCACGCGTGTGAGGTTCGGCGCCTGCGCGAGCATCTCGGCGACGGTGCCGACCGCGATATCGACGGCGGCTTCGGCCGGATAGCGGTAGACCCCGCAACTGATCGCCGGGAACGCGATCGACGTCGCGGCGACTTCCTCGGCCAGCTCGATCGCGCGCCGGTAGCACGACGCGAGCAACTCGGCCTCGCCACGCGCGCCGCCGTACCAGACCGGCCCGACCGCGTGGATCACATAGCGCGCCGGCAGCCCGTGGCCGCGCGTGAGCTTCGCGTCGCCGGTGTCGCAGCCGCCGAGCGTGCGGCACTCGGCGAGCAGGCCGGGGCCGGCCGCGCGGTGAATCGCGCCGTCGACACCGCCCCCGCCGAGCAGCGAGCCGTTCGCGGCGTTGACGATTGCGTCGACCTCGAGCGTCGTGATGTCGACGACTTGCGCATCGAGCGTGGTGGAATGGATCTGCAGCATGACGACCTCGCGGAACGCCGGAGATTGTTCAAGCGTAGTCCGCTTTGGCGCCGCGCGCCCGGCGCAACCGTGCCGGGCGAACCCGGCTCGCGCTACTCGGCGCGCGCGTCGCGGCGCAACAGGCCGCTGACGGCGTCGCGCGGCGCGATGCCGTCGAACAGCACCCCGCACACGGCTTCCGTGATCGGCATTTCGATCGATTGCGCGCGCGCGAGCGCCAGCACGGCCTGCGCGCAGCGCACGCCTTCGGCCACGTGGCCGAGCGCGCCGAGGATGTCGTTGAGCGTGCGGCCGGCCGCCAGTTGCAGGCCGACCGTGCGGTTGCGCGACAGGTCGCCCGTCGCGGTGAGGATCAGGTCGCCGAGGCCCGTGAGGCCCGTGAAGGTTTCCGCGCGGCCGCCGAGCGCCACGCCGAGCCGCGACATTTCGGCGAGGCCACGCGTGATCAGCGCGGCGCGCGCGTTCAGCCCGAGGCCGAGGCCGTCGGAAATGCCGGTCGCGATCGCCAGCACGTTCTTCACCGCGCCGCCGACCTCGACGCCGACCACGTCGTCGCCCGTATAGATCCGCATCGCGCCGTGATGGAACGCGGCGAGCGTGCGCTCGCGGCATCCGGCCGACGTGCTCGCCACCGTCAACGCGACGGGCAGCGACTGCCCGACCTCGCGCGCGAAACTCGGGCCCGACAGCACGCCGTTGCTCTGCTGTCCGGGCAGCTCGGCCGCGATCACCTGATGCGGCAGCAGGTGCGTGTCGGCCTCGAAGCCCTTGCAGACCCAGACGATATGCGCGGGCACGCAGCCGGCGTCGCGCATCGCGTGACACAGCGTGCGCAGCCCGGCCACCGGCGCGGCGATCACGCACAGCGCGTCGTCCGCGGCGCCATGCGCGAGCGCGACGCCGAGATCGGCGTCGTAGCGCAGCGCGTCAGGCAACGCGATGCCGTCCAGATAGCGGGAATTTTCGTGCCGGGCCTGCAGCCCGGCGATGAGCGCGGCGTCGCGCGCCCACAAAAGCGTATCGTGCCGCGCGGCCAGATGGCCCGCGAGCGCGGTGCCCCAGGCACCGGCGCCGAGAACGGCTACTTTCATACCCAGCACCGGTCCGAGCGAAACGTCAGTTCAGCGTCGTGCCATTCGGCGCGCCGTTCGGTGCGCCTGCCGCACCAGCCTGCTGCTGGAGCTGCGCGAGACGCTGCTCGTACAGCGCCTGGAAGTTGATTTCCGCGAGGTGGATCGGCGGGAAGCCGGCGCGCGTGATCGCGTCGGCGATGTTCGAGCGCAGGTACGGGAACAGGATCGTCGGGCATGCGATGCCGACGAGCGGGTCGAGCTGTTCGTCCGGAATGTTGCGAATGTCGAAAATGCCGGCCTGCTTCGCTTCGATCAGGAACGCGACCTTGTCCTTCACCTTCGCGGTGACGGTACCCGACACGACGACTTCGAACACGCTTTCCGCGAGGCGGTCGGCCTTGACGTCGACTTCGACTTCAACCGACGGCATGTCCTGCTCGAGGAAGATCGCCGGCGAATTCGGCTGCTCGAGCGACATATCCTTCAGGTAGACGCGCTGGATGTTGAAGAACGGTTGGTTTTCGACGTCGGACATGGTGTTTCCCTAAAAGTGGTGACGGGGCGGCCCGGCTGCTCGCCGGCCGCCACGGATGAATCCTGCGCGCCCAAGCCGCGGCGCGGCCGGCGGCCATTCTGCCCTAATCAGGCCGCTTGCAGAAGCGGCACGAGGCCGCCTTCGCGGTCGAGCTTCGACAGATCGTCGTAGCCGCCGACGTGCGTGTCGCCGATATAGATCTGCGGCACCGTGCGGCGCCCCGTGCGCGTCATCATTTCCTCGCGGCGGGCCGGATCGCGATCGATCAGCACCTTTTCGATCTGCTCGACGCCGCGCAGCTTCAGCAGGCGCTCGGCCTGCATGCAATACGGACACACCTGCGTGCTGTACATCAAAACCTTGTTCACTTCGCCACTCCTTGTTTGACGACCGGCATCCCGGCCTGCTGCCAGGCGGCCACGCCGCCTTCGAGCACGTGCACCTCGGCGTACCCCGCCGCCTCGACCTCGCGCGCCGCCTTCTGCGACTGCTGGCCGTTCTGGCAGACGAGCAGCACCGGGGTGCTCTTGTTCTTCGCGACCTGCGCAATTTTCGCGCCGATCTCGCCCGCCGCGACCTGACGCGCCGACGGCAGGTGGCCGGCGGCGAAGTCGGACGCGGCGCGCAGATCGATCACGACCGCGTTGCGGCGATTGATGAGCTGCGTCGCCTCGGCGGCAGACAGGCCGCCGCGGCCGCGGCGCAGGGCCGGCCATGCAAGCAGGCCGCCGGAAACCAGCAGAATCGCGATAAGGGCCAGGTTCGTGTAATTGGTAAAGAACGTCACGGAATGCCGCCGGAAAAAGAGAAATCGGATGAGGACAATCCTGCCATTATAAAATAACCGTCTTGCGCGATGTCGGGCCCCGGTTCGGTCCCGCGCGACGCGCCCCGCTTCCCTATCACTACCGACCGCAAGATCCATGTACAAACTCGTTCTCATCCGCCACGGCGAATCGACGTGGAACAAGGAAAACCGCTTCACCGGCTGGGTCGACGTCGACCTGACCGAACAGGGTCGCAACGAGGCCTACCAGGCCGGCGAATTGCTCAAGGAGGCCGGCTACACGTTCGACATCGCGTACACGTCGGTGCTCAAGCGCGCGATCCGCACGCTGTGGCACGTGCAGGACAAGATGGACCTGATGTACCTGCCGGTCGTCCATTCGTGGCGCCTGAACGAGCGCCACTACGGCGCGCTGTCGGGCCTGAACAAGGCGGAAACGGCCGCCAAGTTCGGCGACGAGCAGGTGCTCGTGTGGCGCCGCAGCTACGACACGCCGCCGCCCGCGCTCGAGCCGACCGACGAACGCGCGCCGTTCAACGACCCGCGCTACGCGAAGGTGCCGCGCGAGCAGCTGCCGCTCACCGAGTGCCTGAAGGACACGGTTGCGCGCGTGCTGCCGCTGTGGAACGAGTCGATCGCGCCGGCGGTGCGCGCCGGCAAGCAGGTGCTGATCGCCGCGCACGGCAACTCGCTGCGCGCGCTGATCAAGTACCTCGACGGCATCTCGGACAGCGACATCGTCGGCCTGAACATCCCGAACGGCGTGCCGCTCGTCTATGAGCTCGACGAAAACCTGAAGCCGATCAAGCACTATTACCTCGGCGACCAGGAAGCGATCGCGCAGGCGCAGGCCGCCGTCGCGAAGCAAGGCAAGGCGGGCTGACGCCCGGCGCGGCGGGCAGGCCCGGTTCCGGCGCGGCGTGCCCGGCCCCGGTCGCCCGCTGCACGCGCTGCACGCCGCGCGAACCTTCACGGCCCCGCTGCGGTCGAACCCGCTTTCGAACCGCAGCGCCCCCGCCGGGGCCTCTGCGGCCTTTTCGACGCTTTTCGCGCCGTTCCACTGAGTTATCGGACGAACAGTTATACTTGTCCGCTACATCCCCGCTACCGCCACGCGCTTCCCGACCGCACCAGACTCTCTATGCGAATGAATTTGAAGAACATCGGCCTGATTGCCGCGGGCCTCGCCACGGGCGTGTTCGCCACGCTGCAGGTTTCCGCATCGGCCGAGCAGACCGCCACGGCGCCGCTTCCCCTCGACCAGCTCCGCCTGTTCGCGGAGGTATTCGGGCAGATCAAGCGCGAGTACGTCGAACCGGTCGACGACAAGAAGCTGCTGACGGCGGCGATCAAGGGCATGGTGTCGAGCCTCGATCCGCACTCGTCGTTCCTCGACAAGACCGACTATGACGAGCTGCAGGAGCAGACGAAGGGCCGCTTCGCGGGTCTCGGCATCGAGATCTCGCAGGAAGACGGCCTCGTCAAGGTGATCTCGCCGATCGAGGACACCCCCGCGTTCCGCGCCGGCATCCGTCCGGGCGACCTGATCACGCGCATCAACGACAAGCCGGTGCGCGGCATGACGCTCGACAAGGCCGTCAAGCAGATGCGCGGCGAGCCGGGCACCAAGGTCACGCTGACGATCTTCCGCAAGAGCGACGACCGCACGTTCCCGGTCACGGTCACGCGCGCGATCATCAAGGTCCAGAGCGTGAAGATGAAGATGCTCGATCCGGGCTACGCGTATGTCCGCATCACGAGCTTCCAGGAGCGCACGACGCCCGATCTCGCGCAGAAGCTGCAGGACATCGCGCGCCAGCAGCCGAACCTGAAGGGCCTCATCCTCGACCTGCGCAACAACGGCGGCGGCCTGCTGCAGAGCGCGGTCGGCGTGGCCGGCGCGTTCCTGCCGCCCGACTCGGTCGTCGTGTCGACCAACGGCCAGATCCCCGATTCGAAGCAGGTCTACCGCGATACGTACGACAACTATCGCCTGCCGTCCTTCGACGGCGATCCGCTGAAGAACCTGCCGCCGATCTTCAAGACCGTGCCGATGATCGTGCTGACGAACGCGTATTCGGCGTCCGCGTCGGAAATCGTCGCCGGTGCGCTGCAGGATTCGAAGCGCGCGCAGATCATGGGCAAGACGACGTTCGGCAAGGGTTCGGTGCAGACGGTGCGCCCGATGACGGCCGACACCGCGCTGCGTCTGACCACCGCGTACTACTACACGCCGAGCGGCCGTTCGATCCAGAACAAGGGCATCACGCCGGACGTGCCGGTCGATCAGTACGCGGACGGCGATCCGGACGACGTGCTCGTGACGCGCGAGGTCGACTACACGAACCACCTCGCGAACACGCAGGATCCGAACGAGAAGAAGGAGCAGGAAGAACGCGAACAGCGCCGGATGGATCAGCTGCGCATTCTCGAAGAGCAGAACGACAAGAAGACGCCGGAGCAACGCCAGAAGGATCGCGATCGCAAGCCGATCGAGTTCGGCAGCGCCGACGACTTCATGATGCAGCAGGCGCTCAACAAGCTCGAAGGCAAGCCGGTCCAGGAATCGAAGTCGCTGCTCGCCGAGAGCACGACCAAGAGCCCGGCCGCGAAGGCGGCGACGGCGTCGAAGGCATCGGGCGCAAGCGCCGCGAAGCCGGCTTCCGCACCGAAGCCCGCATCCGCGCCGAAGTAAGCGCCGGCCGGCATCGAACGGGCCATCGCGGGAAGACCGCGATGGCCCGTTTTTCATGCGCGCCTAAAATAACGAACGTCCGCCCGCCTCGCTCACGACTCCCCATGAACGACGATCAACTCCTTCGCTACTCCCGCCACATCCTCGTCGACGAGATCGGCATCGAGGCGCAGCAGCGCTTTCTCGATGCGCATGCGATCGTCGTCGGCGCGGGCGGCCTCGGCTCGCCGGCCGCGATGTATCTCGCGGCGTCCGGAGTCGGCACGCTCACGCTCGTCGACGCCGACACGGTCGATCTCACGAACCTGCAGCGGCAGATCCTGCACGTGACGGCCTCGGTCGGCCGCAGCAAGGTCGAGTCGGGGCGCGACGCGCTCGCGCAACTGAACCCCGAGGTGACGGTGAACGCGGTCGCGGAGCGCGTCGACGATGCGTGGCTGGACGCGCACGTGCCGCATGCGAGCGTCGTGCTCGACTGCACCGACAACTTCGCGACGCGGCACGCGATCAATCGCGCGTGCGTCGCGCACGGCGTGCCGCTCGTGTCGGGCGCCGCGCTGCGCTTCGACGGCCAGATCAGCACGTTCGACTTCCGCGACGCGGCCGCGCCCTGCTATGCGTGCGTGTTCCCGGAAGACCAGCCGTTCGAGGAAGTCGCGTGTTCGACGATGGGCGTGTTCGCGCCGACCGTCGGGATCATCGGCGCGATGCAGGCGGCCGAGGCGCTGCGCGTGATCGGCGGCATCGGCAAGACGCTCAACGGCCGGCTGATGATGCTCGATTCGCTGCGGATGGAATGGACGACGATGAAAATCGCGCGCCAGGCCGACTGCCCCGTGTGCGGGGGTCGGCACTGACGCGCGACGGGCATGCGCTGGACGCGCATGCGTGACACTTCGCTACAGTTGGCGGCGACGAAAACGCCTACGCGGCCGCGTCCGCCCGCGGCTCGGCGACCGACAGCCGCTGCAGCGCCGCCTGCACTTCCTCCGGCTCGAACGCGGCCAGCACGTCGGCCGTCGGCTTTTCGAGCGCCTTCAGGTGCGCGCGCAGGATCTCCTGCTTCACGACGAGCAACTGGCTCGGGTGCATCGAGAACTCGGTGAGCCCCATCCCGAGCAACAGGCGCGTGAGCGCCGGGTCGCCCGCCATCTCCCCGCACACCGACACCGACACGCCCGCGCGCTTCGCTTCGCGCAGCGTGTACGCGATCAGATGCAGCACGGCCGGATGCAGCGGGTCGTACAAGTGCGCGACCGCGTTGTCCGCGCGATCGATCGCGAGCGTGTACTGAATCAGGTCGTTCGTGCCGATCGACAGGAAGTCGAAGCGCTTCAGGAACAGCGGCAGCGCGATCGCCGCGGCCGGGATCTCGATCATCGCGCCGAGGCGCACGTTCGGATCGTATGCGAGCCCCGCGTCGTCAAGCTGGCGCTTCGCCTCGCGGATCAGGTCGAGCGTCTGGTCGATCTCCTGCGCATGCGCGAGCATCGGGATCAGGATCTTCACCTGGCCGAACGCGGACGCGCGCAGGATCGCACGCAACTGCGTGAGGAACATCTGCGGCTCGGACAGGCTCCAGCGGATCGCGCGCAGCCCGAGCGCCGGGTTCGGCGCCGTTTCGTAGCCTTCGTCGAGCGCCTCGAGCGGTTTATCGGCGCCGACGTCGATCGTGCGGATCGTCACCGGCATGCCCTTCATCCACTCGACGGCCCGCTTGTACGCGGCGAACTGCTCCTCCTCTTCCGGCATCTCCTTCTGATGCATGAACAGGAACTCGGAGCGGAACAGGCCGACGCCGACCGCGCCGGCCTCGACGGCCGCCTTCGCGTCGTCGGGCAGCTCGATGTTCGCGTACAGCTCGATCTTCGTGCCGCACAACGTTTGCGTCGGCGAGAACTTCAGGCGCTGCAGCTTGCGTTGCTCCAGCAGCTTCTCGGACTGGCGGTACGAATATTCCTCGAGGACGATCGGCGCCGGATCGACGATCACGATGCCCTGGTCGCCGTCGACGATGATCAGGTCGTCCTGGCGGATCAGCGAGCTCGCATGCTGCACGCCGACCGCGGCCGGAATGCCGAGACTGCGCGCGACGATCGCCGTGTGCGACGTGCGCCCGCCGAGATCGGTGACGAACGCCTGGAACGACTGCGTCTTGAACTGCATCATGTCGGCCGGCGCGATGTCGTGCGCGACGACGATCATGTCGTTCGTGCCGTTCCTGGCCGCGCCGTCGAGCGCCTGCGACGCGGACGGCGCACCGGCGAGCGCCTTCAGCACACGCTCGACCACTTGCTCGATGTCGGCCTTGCGCTCGCGCAGGTACTCGTCCTCGATGTCGTCGAAATGGCGCGTCAGCAGTTCGAGTTGCTCGGTCAGCGCCCATTCGACGTTGTAGCGGCGCGTGCGGATCAGGTCGATGGTTTCCTGCACGAGCATCTCGTCGCTCAGGATCATCGTGTGGACGTCGATGAATGCGCCGACTTCGCTCGGGGTGTCGTCGGTCAGGTCGGCGCGCAGCGCTTCGAGCTCGCGACGCACGACGTCGAGAGCCGTGCGGAATCGCTCCACTTCGGCGTCGATCTGGTTGGCCTCGATCAGGTAATGGGCGACGTCGAGCGCCGCCGGCGCGATCAGATACGCTCGCCCGATCGCGATACCTCGTGAGACGGGAATGCCATGCAGCGTGAAGGACACGCGCACCTCCTCTGTACAAGTAAAGCCGCGGCACACTGCTGCGATGCGCTTATGACCCCGGTTAGCGATTATAAATTCCGCGACTCCCTGCTGACTGCATGCAGCGCAGCATTGCGCATTCCGCATCAATGCTTCCGACGAAAAAAATGCCGCGAGATCCGCGGCATTCTGACTGGAAACGGCAATGATTCCGCGTGGCGATCACTGGCCTTCGCCGAACTTGTCGGCGATCAGCTTCAGCAGCGCGTCCATCGCTTCCCGCTCGTCGGGCCCTTCGGTTTCGATCGTCACGGTGCTGCCGATGCCGGCAGCCAGCATCATCACGCCCATGATGCTCTTCGCATTGATCTTGCGCCCGTTGCGTGTCATCCAGACTTCGGACTGGAAGTTGCCGGCCAGTTGCGTAAGCTTGGCCGATGCGCGCGCATGGAGCCCCAATTTATTGACGATGGTGGTTTCTTGTTGAAGCATGATTCTCGGTCGGGTCGGTCTGGACCGCCGGCGGCACGCGTCGGCGGGTCGGTCTAAAACGGAAAACGGCGGCTCAGTGCGATTCGGTGCGCGGTTGCGGCTCCGGCGGAATCGGCGCGCACTGGCCGCAGCCGGTTTCCGTCGGCGGCGGCGGCGTGCCGGACGACACCTCGTGGACGCCCTTCGCGCCGCCGGACAGCGCCTTGTCGACCAGCTTGTCGAGCGGCACGGTGCGGTAGCAGACGGCCCGCACGAGCATCGGCAGGTTCACGCCGGCCAGCACGCGCACGTTGTCGAGCTTCGCGAGCTGGCCCGCGATGTTCGCGGGCGTCGCGCCGTACATGTCGGTCAGTACGACCACGCCGTTTTCTTCCCGCAGCCGCGCGAGTTCCGCGTGCGCAAACGCCATCACCTGGGTCGGATCGCTGTCCGCCATCACGTCGATGCAGCCGATGCGGGCAGGTACGCCGCCGTAGATGTGCGCGATACAGTCCCGCAGCGCGGTGGCGAGCGGGGCGTGCGCGATGATCAGGATCCCGGCCATGTCAGATCGCTCCCGGCCGCCCCTGGCGGGCCGATACCCCGCGGCGGGGCAATGAGCGTAGCGAGTGTGGGGAACGTTTCATGTTCAGCCTTGCAACAGTGTCGGCCCGACCGCCGGGCCTTCGGTGCGCCGATCACGGCACCGGGCGAGCGGGCATTGTAGCAGGCCGGTCAAGCTGCTCCGGCGACGGGGGACCTGCGCGGCCGCCGCCGGGGTTGCGCGGGAAACGGGTCGGGCCTACGCGGCCGCACGCTCCAGCGCGTCGATGAACATCGCGGCAACGTCGAAACCCGTCTGCTCCATGATCTCGCGGAAGCACGTCGGGCTCGTGACGTTCACCTCGGTCAGCCAGTCGCCGATCGCGTCGAGCCCGACCAGCAGCAGCCCGCGCGATGCGAGCACGGGCCCGAGCGTGTCGGCGATCTCGCGGTCGCGGGCCGTCAGCGGCTGCGCGACGCCGAGCCCGCCCGCGGCGAGATTGCCGCGCACCTCGCTGCCCTGCGGAATCCGCGCGAGCGAATACGGCACCGGCTCGCCGCCGATCAGCAGGATGCGCTTGTCGCCGGCCTTGATCTCGGGAATGAACTTCTGCGCCATCACCGAGCGCGTGCCGTCGTGGCTCAGCATCTCGACGATCGAACCGAGGTTCATGCCGTCCGGCTTCACGCGGAACACGCCCATCCCGCCCATCCCGTCGAGCGGCTTCAGGATCACGTCGCCGTGCTCGGCGTGGAACGCGCGCAGCCGTTTCGCGTCGCGCGTGACGAGCGTCGGCGCGACGAACTGCGGAAACTCGCCGATCGCGAGCTTCTCCGAATGGTCGCGGATCGACTGCGCCTTGTTGAACACGCGTGCACCCGCGCGCTCGGCCAGCTCGAGCAGCCACGTCGACGTCACGTACTCCATGTCGAACGGCGGATCCTTGCGCATCAACACCGCGCCGAACGATTCGAGACGGCGCGCGTCGACCGGGCCCGCGTCGAACCAGGTGTCGCGATGCAGGTCGTCCAGCTCGCCGACGAACGTGATGCGCCGCACGTCGGCCTCGACGGCCGAGCCCGTCCACGCGAGGTGGCGCGGCTCGCACGCGTACACCGCATGCCCGCGCCGGGCGGCCTCCGCCATCATCGCGTAGGTCGAATCCTTGTAGATCTTGAAATGCTCGAGCGGGTCGGCGATAAAAAGAATGTCCATGCGGGTCCTGTACGTAGCGAAGCCGTTACACCTGGATGGCTTCGGGATCGGTCTTTTCCAGTTCGATCGACGACGCGATCAGCGACAGCCGCGCGACGACGCCGTACATGTAGAAACGGTTCGGCGGCGCGGCGCCCGGCTTGGCGCCTGCATCCGGCAGCGCGGTGTGCTCGAAGCCGAGCGGCACGTAGTGCATGCCCGGCGCGTTCAGGTTCTGGTCGCGCTCGCGGCCGCCGTGCGTGCGGTAGAAGCCGCCGACCACGTAGCGGTCGATCATGTAGACGACCGGCTCGGCCACTTCGTCGCCGACGCGCTCGAACGTGTAGACGCCTTCCTGCACGATCACGTCGCGCACCGCGAGGCCGGCCTTCGATTCGGCCATCTGCGCGCGCTCGGCCTTCGTCATGCGGCCGATCTCGGCCGCGTCGTGCACGGTCATCACGCCACGGCCGGCGGTGCCCGCGTCGGCCTTCACGACGACGTACGGCTTCTCGCTGATCCCGTATTCGCGATACTTGCGCGCGATCTTCTTCAGCACGCCGTCGATCGCGTCGGCGAGCGCCTGCTCGCCTTCATGCGCCTGCCAGTCGACGCCTTCCACGTGCGCGAAATACGGATTCACCATCCACGGATCGACGCCGACCATCTTCGCGAACTTCTTCGCGACGTCGTCGTAGCACGAGAAATGCGTCGACTTGCGGCGCACGGCCCAGCCTGCGTGCAGCGGCGGCAGCAGGTACTGCTCGTGCAGGTTTTCCAGCACGGCCGGGATGCCGGCCGACAGGTCGTTGTTCAGCAGGATCGAGCACGGATCGAAATTCTTCAGGCCGAGGCGGCGCTGCGAACGCTCGAGCGGTTCGAGCACGATCTTCTGGCCGTCGGCCAGCGTGATCGGCGTCATGTCGGTGATGCTCGGGTCGAGCGAGCCGAAGCGCACGTTCAGGCCGGCCTGGCGCATGATCGTCGCGAGGCGCGCGACGTTTTCCAGGTAGAACGCGTTGCGGGTCGGCAGCTCGGGAATCACGAGCAGATTCTTCGCGTCCGGGCAGATTTTCTCGATCGCGGCCATCGCGGCCTGCACGGCGAGCGGCAGCACTTCGGACGGCAAATTGTTGAATGCGCCGGGAAACAGGTTCGCGTCGACGGGCGCCAGCTTGAAGCCGGCATTGCGCAGGTCCACCGAACAATAGAACGGCGGGGTGTGTTCCTGCCATTCGAGCCTGAACCAGCGTTCGATCGCAGGCGTCGCGTCGAGGATCTTCTGCTCGAGTTCGAGCAGCGGACCGTTCAACGCGGTAACGAGGTGGGGAACCATGAATCACTCGCGAGCGGGAGAATGAAGATTGTAGAGCAATTGCCTTGCCCATTTGGGGATTGTTCCCGGCTTCGCAAGGATATCGAGGAACTTTTCGGCTATTGACCCGATAGAGTGAAGGGTTATCCGCTACGGCAGCGGGTGACAGGAGAAAAAAAGCCCGCCGGGTGGGCGGGCCGAAGTCGCTGCGCTCATTCGGAGCGGGCGCCGTCGTCGCGGCGGCCCGCCGTTGATTCGTATGACTTATTCCACGTGCTCCCCGTGCAGGATCACGTCGAGACCTTCGCGCTCTTCCTCTTCGGTCACGCGCAGGCCGATCGTCAGGTCGATCAGCTTCAGCAGCACGAAGCTCAGCACGCCGCTGTAGACCAGCGTGATCAGCACGCCCTTGGCCTGCAGCAGCAGGCTGCCGTCGAAGCCGCCGATGTCCTTGACCGCGAATACGCCCGTCAGCAACGCGCCGAGAATCCCGCCGATGCCGTGCACGCCGAACGCGTCGAGCGAATCGTCGTAGCCGAGCTTGGACTTGAGCCAAGTCGCCGACCAGAAGCAGACGACGCCCGCCGCGATACCGATCACCAGTGCGCCCGCCACGCCGACGAAACCGGCGGCCGGCGTGATCGCCACGAGACCCGCGACCGCGCCCGACACGATGCCGAGCACCGACGGCTTGCCCTTCGCGATCCACTCGGCAAACATCCAGCCGAGCGCCGCGCAGGCGGTCGCCACTTGCGTGGTCAGCATCGCGAAGCCGGCACGGCCATCGGCCGCGACCGCGGAGCCCGCGTTGAAGCCGAACCAGCCGACCCACAGCATCGAGCCGCCGATCATCGTCAGCACCAGGTTGTGCGGCGCCATCGATTCACGGCCGTAGCCGACGCGCTTGCCGAGCACGAGGCACGACACGAGGCCCGCGATACCGGCGTTGATGTGCACCACCGTGCCGCCCGCGAAGTCGAGCACGCCGTCGGCCGACAGCCAGCCGGTCGGCTCCCACACCATGTGCGCGATCGGCACGTAGACGATCAGCGACCAGAGCGTCATGAACACGAGCATCGCCGAGAACTTCATCCGGTCGGCGAACGCGCCGCAGATCAGCGCCGGCGTGATGATCGCGAACGTCATCTGGTAGACGAAGTAGACCGATTCCGGAATCGTCGTCGCGAGATGGCTGACCGTCAGCGTCGTCGCCTTGTCACCCTTGATGTAGTTCATGCCGTGCAGGAACGCGCGCGACAGGCCGCCGATGAAGCCGTTGCCCGGCGTGAACGCGAGGCTGTAGCCGACCACCGTCCACAGCACCGTGATCACCGCGGTGATCGCGAAGCTCTGCATCACGGTCGCGAGCACGTTCTTCTTGCGGACCATGCCCGCGTAGAACAGCGCGAGGCCCGGGATCGTCATGAACAGCACGAGCGCGGTCGACGTCAGCATCCACGCGGTGTCGCCCGCGCTGATCTTCGACGAATCGACCGAGAACGGGGCGGTGGGCGCGGCCGGGGCGGCCGGCGCGGACGCGGCGGCGGCAGCCGATGCGTCGGTCACGCCCGAAGCCGGTGCGGCCGCAGCGGCGGTGGCGGATGCGTCGGCGCTCGGCGCCGAAGCGGCCGGTGCGGCGGCAGCCGATGCGTCGGAAGCGGTGGCGGCAGGCGCGGAACCGGCCGCGGCGGACGCCGCGTCGTCCGCGAGCGCGGAGCCGACGCCGGCCGCGATCAGCGAGCCGGCCATCAGCAGGGACATCAGAAGTTTGCGCATCTTGGGTTTCCTCTTGTCGCTTGTCTTGTGTGTTCTGTTACAGCGCGTCCGCGCCCGTCTCCCCGGTGCGAATCCGGATCACCTGTTCGATCGGCGTGACGAAGATCTTGCCGTCGCCGATCTTGCCCGTGCGCGCGGCCCGCTCGATCGCTTCCACCGCCTGGTCGACGAGATCGTCGGACACGGCCGCCTCGATCTTCATCTTCGGCAGGAAATCGACCACGTATTCGGCGCCGCGATACAGCTCGGTGTGCCCCTTCTGGCGCCCGAACCCTTTCACCTCCGTCACCGTGATGCCCGAGACGCCAAGCGCCGACAGCGCCTCGCGCGTCTCATCGAGCTTGAACGGCTTGATGATTGCGGTAATGAGTTTCATGAAGTCCTCTCGCTGGGTTGTCCCGTCGAATGAGTTGGAATGTTGTAACGGACTCTTCTCAGCAACTCGCATGCCATGTTCGTCCGAACACCGTCTCGAAGGGCTTCGAAGCGGGGTCGCATCCCGTGGTGTAAGGCGCGGAAGCCCGGCCGAATGGCCAACATGGCCCGGTTTGCTGGCGCGGCGAAAGGATCGTTGCTAGAGTGCACGCACGTCCCGGATCGCCGGGCCATTCACCCATGCGGGCGCCATGCCCGGAATTCGCGCCTCGCGCGCACCATTTCCGGTCATGCGTGCATCATGGGCACGTACGCAACTGAAGATGCACATTTTTTGTGCAAGGAAGGGAAATCACATGAAGCAACCCAGCGACGTTTTCAACGATCTGCAGTCGCGCGTCAGCGATTTGCTGAAAAACTCGCCGGCCAAGGACGTCGAGCGCAACGTGAAGGCCATGCTGTCGCAAGGCTTCTCGAAGCTCGATCTCGTCACGCGCGAGGAATTCGACACCCAGGCACAGGTGCTCGCCCGCACCCGCGTGCGCCTCGAGGAACTCGAAAAGCGCGTCGCGGAACTCGAGCAGAAGCTCGCCGCCCCGCAGGCCTGACGCCCCACCCGGCCAAACGGTCCGGGCGCGGGGCGCCCCCGGGGGCCCCCGCCCCCCCCCCCCCCCCGAAGCCGGTCCCGCTCTTCGTCGTCCGTCGTTCTTCGCAGCACCCTCCGCTCTTCGCAGTCCATCGCTCTTCGCAGTACGTCGTTCCGCAACACTCGTTCTTTCCCCCGCGCCACGCCGGCAAGCGCGCACCCGATTCCTCCGATTCCCGCGGCATGCGGCCCCGAACGGCCGTCGTCCGCCCGTTCACAGGAGCCTCGCCATGTCGCTCGCCGTGGTGCGCAGTCGCGCGCCCGCCTCCGGCCGCGCGCCGGACGTCACCGTCGAAGTCCATCTCGCCAACGGATTGCCGTCGTTCTCGATCGTCGGGCTGCCCGATCTCGAAGTCCGCGAAAGCCGCGAGCGCGTGCGCGCCGCGCTGCAGAACTGCGGATTCGAATTCCCGGTACGCCGCATCACCGTCAATCTCGCGCCGGCCGACCTGCCGAAGGAATCGGGCCGCTTCGACCTGCCGATCGCGCTCGGCATCCTCGCCGCGAACGGCCAGATCCCGGCCGACGCGCTGGCCGGCCGCGAATTCGCGGGGGAGCTGTCGCTGACGGGCGCACTGCGGCCGATGCGCGGCGCGTTCGCGATGGCGTGCGGCGCCGCGCGGGACTGGCGTGCGGCGGAATCCGGCGCGGGCCTCGCCGGCGGCCCGGGCCCGGATTCCGGCGCCGCGCGCGATTCCGTCGCGACCTCGCGGCCGCCCGAGCTGTACCTGCCGCTCGACAGCGCCGCCGAGGCCGCGCTCGTGCCGGGCGTGACCGTATTCGGTGCGCGCGACCTGCCCGCGCTGTGCGCGCACCTCGCGGATGCGCCGGACGGGCGGCTCGCGCCGGTCGCGGCGCCCTGTCTCGACGGCCTGCCGGCGCCCGCCGCGCCCGACCTCGCGGACGTCGTCGGCCAGCGCGGCGC
>NZ_JAKWFH010000029.1:0-98862 GCF_029522185.1 Burkholderia sp. IO2
GCCTGCACCGGCTGCCGCGCGCGTCGAACGCGACGCCGCGCCGAAACGCGCGCCTGCCGCGATGCCGGCGCGCCAGCCTGTCGCCGCATCGGCCGCGCCCGCGCCCGCACAGGCTGCCGCGACCGCCGGCGGCGACGACTGGAAGACGTTCTGATCGGCGCGCGCCGTGTATCTATCCCCATTTGGTGACGAACGACGCCCGCGATCAGCGGGCGTCGTCGTTTCCGCAACGGACGAAATGTGACAGCGCGGACGATCGATCGTGCGTCGTCGCGTGCAGTGCGCGTCGCCGGTCGACGGAGACGCAGGAACGCGCTGCGTGCACGTCATGTTCCCGCGCTCGTCGTACGGGTATGTCCGTAAGGGACTGCGAAAAAAATTTGTAACGGTGCGCGCGGCGTGTCATCGCACGCGACTGCTCGAACGTATAGGGATGAAGGGGAGAAGTGGCGACGTCGGCGGTGTCCAACGCACGAGACGTTTCGATGTTCGACGAGACGCGGCGGATGCAGTTTCTGCGGCTCGGGAGATCAATTGTAAAACGGCGAAATGCGTTGTCCAAGCGGTGTTGTCGAGAATGACGAACTTCATACGAAGAGTTCGTGAAAAAAAATAAGAAAGGGTTTAGGATGAATTCGAACGCGCTTGCTTCTGCGCAGTCATACGAAGGCAGGCACGTCTTCAGACTCAGGCGAGGGAGGTAGCATGGATATTTACAGCAGCTTCGCGAACCGCTTCGAAAAAACGCGAGAGGAAGAGCTCTCGCTGGAGGAGTATCTCGCGCTCTGCAAGAACGATCCATCCGCGTACGCGACGGCTGGTGAACGCATGCTGGAAGCAATCGGGGAACCTGAACAGATCGATACCCGCAACGACCCGCGCTTGTCGCGGATCTTCGCGAACAAGGTCATCAAGGTGTATCCGGCATTCCGTGAGTTCTACGGAATGGAGGAGGTGATCGAGCAGGTGGTCGCGTATTTCCGCCACGCTGCACAAGGCCTTGAAGAGAAGAAGCAGATCCTCTATCTGCTGGGCCCGGTGGGCGGCGGCAAGTCGTCGATCGCCGAGCGCCTGAAGCAACTGATGGAGCGCGTGCCGTTCTATTCGCTGAAGGGCTCGCCCGTCAACGAATCGCCGCTCGGGCTGTTCGACTACGACGAGGATGGTCCGATCCTCGAGGAACAGTACGGCATTCCGCGCCGCTACCTGAAAAGCATCCTGAGTCCGTGGGCCGTCAAGCGCCTGCACGAATACAACGGCGACATCCGCCAGTTCCGCGTGGTGCGCCGCTATCCGTCGATCCTGCGGCAGGTCGGCATCGCGAAGACCGAGCCGGGCGACGAGAACAATCAGGACATCTCGTCGCTGGTCGGCAAGGTCGATATCCGCAAGCTCGAACAGTATGCGCAGGACGATGCCGACGCCTACAGCTACTCGGGCGGCCTGTGTCTCGCGAACCAGGGCCTGCTCGAATTCGTCGAAATGTTCAAGGCGCCGATCAAGGTGCTGCACCCGCTGCTGACCGCCACGCAGGAAGGCAACTTCAAGGGTACCGAAGGTTTCGGCGCGATTCCGTTCGACGGCGTGATTCTCGCGCACTCGAACGAGTCGGAATGGAAGGCGTTCCGCAACAACCGCAACAACGAGGCGCTGCTCGACCGGATCTTCGTCGTGAAGGTGCCGTACTGCCTGCGCGTGTCGGAAGAGATCAAGATCTACGAGAAGCTGATCCGCAACTCGTCGCTCGCCGAGGCCGTGTGCGCACCGGGCACGCTGAAGATGATGTCGCAGTTCTCGGTGCTGTCGCGGCTGCACGAGCCGGAGAATTCGAGCCTGTTCTCGAAGATGCAGGTGTACGACGGCGAAAACCTGAAGGACACCGATCCGAAGGCGAAGTCGTACCAGGAGTATCGCGACTACGCGGGCGTGGACGAAGGGATGACCGGCGTGTCGACCCGCTTCGCGTTCAAGATCCTGTCGCGCGTGTTCAACTTCGATACGAGTGAGGTCGCGGCGAACCCCGTGCACCTGATGTACGTGCTCGAACAGCAGATCGAGCGCGAGCAGTTCCCGCCGGAAACGGAGCAGAAGTACCTGTCGTTCGTGAAGGACGTGCTCGCGTCGCGCTACGCGGAGTTCATCGGCAAGGAGATCCAGACCGCGTATCTCGAGTCGTATTCGGAATACGGCCAGAACATCTTCGATCGCTACGTCACGTATGCGGACTTCTGGATCCAGGATCAGGAATTCCGCGATCACGATACCGGCGAGAGCTTCGACCGCGCCGCGCTGAACGCGGAGCTGGAGAAGATCGAGAAGCCGGCCGGGATCAGCAATCCGAAGGATTTCCGCAACGAGATCGTGAACTTCGTGTTGCGCGCGCGGGCGGCGAACGCCGGCAAGAACCCCGTGTGGACGAGCTACGAGAAGTTGCGCGTCGTGATCGAGAAGAAGATGTTCTCGAACACCGAGGAACTGTTGCCGGTGATTTCATTCAACGCCAAGGGTTCGGCGGAGGAGCAGCGCAAGCATGAGGACTTTGTGAACCGGATGGTCGCGAAGGGCTATACGCCGAAGCAGGTGAGGCTGCTTTGCGACTGGTACCTGCGCGTGCGCAAGTCGTCATGACGCGCGCGGTACCGTGCCCGTACGGCGAGTCCGTACGGGCGCTTTCAGAGACGCCGCCCGCATGACGGCAGACGGCATGTGCGGCGAGCGTCCCGGCGTATCGACTTTCGAGCGGGAGACCGGGAGTGCTTCATCAAATCATCGACCGCAGGCTGGCCGGCAAGAACAAGAGCATCGCCAATCGCGAACGCTTTCTGCGTCGCGTCAAGAACTACATTCGTCGTGCCGTGTCCGACGCGGTGCGCGACCGTAGCATCAAGGATATCCAGAGCACGCAGAGCATCACGATCCCGCGCAAGGACATCGCGGAGCCGAATTTCCGGCACGCGCCGGGCGGGCGTCGCGAGTACGTGCACCCCGGCAACGAGGACTACGTGCGCGGCGACAAGATCCCGCGTCCGCAGGGCGGCTCGGGTGGCGGCGGCAGTCAGGCGAGCAACGAGGGCGAAGGGCAGGACGACTTCGTGTTCGAGCTGTCGCGCGACGAGTTCATGCAGTACTTCTTCGACGACCTCGAACTGCCGCGCCTCGTGAAGACGCACCTGCTGACGGTGCCGAGCTGGAAGAACGTGCGCGCGGGCTGGTCGGCGGAAGGCACGCCGAACAACATCGACGTCGTGCGTTCGCTGCGCAGCGCGCTCGGCCGGCGCATCGCGCTCGGCTCGCCGCTCGTCAACGAGCTGCGCGAGCTCGAGGCGCAGCTCGAAGCGCTGAAGAACGACCCCGAAGACCGCCGCGCCGAAATCGCGACGCTCGAGGCCGAGATCCATCATCTGAAAGGGCGCATCTGGCGGATTCCGTTCATCGATCCGTTCGACCTGCGCTACATCAATCGCGTGAAGCAGCCGCAACCGTCGAGCCAGGCCGTGATGTTCTGCCTGATGGACGTATCCGGCTCGATGGACGAGCAGCGCAAGGATCTCGCGAAGCGCTTCTTCATCCTGCTGTACCTGTTCCTCAAGCGCAACTACGAGCGCATCGAGGTGGTGTTCATTCGCCACCACACGCGCGCCGAGGAAGTCGACGAGGACACCTTCTTCCATTCGACCGAAAGCGGCGGCACCGTCGTGTCGAGCGCGCTCGAACTGATGCGCAAGGTGATGAGCGAGCGCTACTCGCCGACCGAGTGGAACATCTACGGCGCGCAGGCGTCCGACGGCGACAACTGGACTGACGATTCGCCCAAGTGTCGCAAAATCCTGGAAGAGGATATCCTCACTCAGACGCGTTACTTCGCGTATATCCAGGTCGCGCCGGAAGAGCAGAATCTGTGGCTGGAATACGCGCAACTGGCCCTGTCGCAACCGCATCTCGCGATGAAAAAAGTGGAATCGGCTGCGGACATTTACCCGGTGTTTCGCGAATTGTTCGAAAAGCAGGTGGAAATGTCATGACGACCCGCCATCTGCACAACGAGTCGCGCGGCTACGAGCCGCGCCCTTCCGGCGACGACACGGCCGGTCCTGCCGCACCGCAACAACATGGGCAGGCCGAACCGTCGCCGCCGGCCGCCGACTTGCCCGGTTCCGGGCAAAAGGAAGCGCGTATGAACGTTGCCGAACGCAAGCCGCTGCCGTGTCCGTCCGACTGGACGTTCGAATTGCTCGAGGAATACGACACGCACATCTCGCAGGTCGCCGAACAATACGAGCTCGACATCTACCCGATCCAGCTCGAACTGATCAGCGCCGAGCAGATGATGGATGCGTATGCGTCGGTCGGGATGCCCGTCAACTACCGTCACTGGTCGTTCGGCAAGCACTTTCTCGCGACCGAGAAGAGCTATCGTCGCGGCCAGATGGGCCTCGCCTACGAAATCGTCATCAATTCGAACCCGTGCATCGCGTATCTGATGGAAGAGAACACGATGACGATGCAGGCGCTCGTCATCGCGCACGCGGCGTACGGGCACAACTCGTTCTTCAAGGGCAATTACCTGTTCCGCCTGTGGACCGACGCGCACGCGATCATCGACTACCTCGTGTACGCGAAGAACTACGTCGCGGAATGCGAGGAGCGCTACGGCCTCGATCGCGTCGAGGAACTGCTCGACTCGTGCCATGCGCTGATGAATTACGGCGTGGACCGCTACAAGCGGCCGCAGAAACCGTCGCTGTCGAAGGAAGCGGCGCTGCGGCGCGAGCGCGAGGCGTACCTGCAGTCGCAGGTGAACGAACTGTGGCGCACGCTGCCGGGCAAGAAGCCCGAGCTCACGGAGGAGCAGGAGGACCGCTATCCGCCCGAGCCGCAGGAGAACCTGCTGTATTTCGCGGAGAAGAATGCGCCGCTGCTCGAACCGTGGGAGCGGGAAGTGATCCGCATCGTGCGCAAGATCGGCCAGTATTTCTATCCGCAACGGCAGACGCAGGTGATGAACGAAGGCTGGGCGACGTTCTGGCACTACACGCTGCTCAATACGCTGTACAACCAGGGGAAGCTGGAAGACGGCTTCATGATGGAGTTCCTGCACTCGCACAGCAACGTGGTCTACCAGCCGCCCGTCACGAAGCCGTACTACAGCGGGATCAACCCGTATGCGCTCGGTTTCTCGATGATGAGCGACATCCGCCGGATCTGCGAAGCGCCGACGGAGGAAGACTACAAGTGGTTTCCGGAGATCGCGGGCACGCCGTGGCTGCCGGCGATGCACTACGCGATGCGCAACTTCAAGGACGAGAGCTTCATCGCGCAGTACCTGTCGCCGAACCTGATCCGCGAGATGCGGCTCTTCTCGGTGCTCGACGACGACATGCGCGATTCGCTCGAGGTATCGGCGATCCACGACGATTCCGGCTACCAGTACGTGCGGCAGGCGTTGTCTCGGCAGTACGACATCCATCACCGCGAGCCGAACATCCAGGTGTGGGCCGTCAACACGCGCGGCGACCGCAGCCTCACGCTGCGCCACTTCATGACCGACAACCGCCATCTGTCGAACGACAGCGACGAAGTGCTCAAGCACATGGCGCGGCTCTGGCAGTTCGACGTGTACCTGGAGAGCGTCGACGAGGCCGGCACCGTGCGCAAGCGCTACGAGTGCCGCTACGTGCCGCCGGAAGTGCGCGTGTGATCGTCGCGTCGACAATGTTTGCATCGGACGCCAGCCTGCGGGCTGGCGTTTTCATATGACGAACGCGTGGCAGGAGAAAAATTTTCTACATCCGGACGAACCCGGAGCGCTTGTTACTTTACATTTCGCTAAAATCCCGTAGCGCCGTGCGCCGGAACCGGTGCCACGTGCGACCGCACGCGGCGGCCCCGGCCGTCTCGCCCAGAAAGCACTAAAAGGAACAGACCAACCCATGGACGTCCAGACCGACCAAGCTGCGCTGTCCGCGCATGACACCCGGCGACGCGTGTTCGCCATCGTCGGCGCCTCATCGGGCAACCTCGTCGAATGGTTCGACTTCTACATCTACTCGTTCTGCGCGCTGTACTTCGCGCCGGCGTTCTTCCCGAGCGGCAACACGACGACGCAGCTGCTGAACACCGCCGGCGTGTTCGCGGCCGGGTTCCTGATGCGTCCGATCGGCGGCTGGCTGTTCGGCCGCATCGCCGACCGTCACGGCCGTCGCGCGGCGATGATGATCTCGGTGCTGATGATGTGCGGCGGGTCGCTCGTGATCGCGGTGCTGCCGACCTATGCGCAGATCGGTGCGCTCGCGCCGGCGCTGCTGCTGGTCGCGCGCCTGTTCCAGGGCCTGTCGGTGGGCGGCGAGTACGGGACGAGTGCGACCTACATGAGTGAAGTGGCGCTGAAGGGCCGTCGCGGCTTCTTCGCGTCGTTCCAGTACGTGACGCTGATCGGCGGCCAGCTGTGCGCGCTGCTGGTGCTCGTGATCCTGCAGCAGACGCTGTCGGCCGGCGAGCTGAAAGCGTGGGGCTGGCGCATTCCGTTCGTGGTCGGCGCGGCGGCCGCGCTGATCTCGCTGTACCTGCGCAAGTCGCTCGACGAGACGTCGACGAGCGCATCGCGCGACAAGAAGGACGCGGGCACGATCCGCGGCGTGTGGCAGCACAAGGGGGCGTTCTTCACGGTGGTCGGCTTCACGGCCGGCGGCTCGCTGATCTTCTACACGTTCACGACGTACATGCAGAAGTACCTCGTGAACACGGCCGGCATGCACGCGAAGACGGCCAGCAACGTGATGACCGTCGCGCTGCTCGTCTACATGCTGATGCAGCCGGTGTTCGGCGCGCTGTCGGACAAGATCGGCCGCCGAACGTCGATGATCCTGTTCGGTGCGTTCGCGGTGATCGGCACGGTGCCGCTGATGCATGCGCTGAAGGGTGTGACGAGTCCGGTGGCCGCGTTCGTGCTGATCACGGTGGCGCTGGCGATCGTCAGCTTCTACACGTCGATCAGCGGCCTGATCAAGGCCGAGATGTTCCCGCCGGAGGTGCGCGCGATGGGCGTCGGCCTGTCGTACGCGGTGGCGAACGCGATCTTCGGCGGCTCGGCCGAGTACGTCGCGCTGTGGTTCAAGTCGATCGGCAGCGAGGAAACGTTCTACTGGTACGTGACCGCGCTGTGCGCGATCTCGCTGATCGTGTCGTGGCGGATGCGCGATCCGAGCAAGGAAGGGTACCTGCGTCACGAGCCGTGATCGGCCGCGCGTCGCGCATACTCGCATCATGACGAACGTCCCGCCGGTTGGCGGGACGTTTTTTTTGCGACGTGCAATCGCGCATGTGACGGCACCCGCGGTTCGACAGGCCAGGTGCCGGCATGAACGCGCCGCGTCATATCGATATGGAAATCGATTCGTTGTCCGTGGCGGCCGATTTCCTTAATCTGACTGCGTAGTTCGTGTGACACCTCCTTGACTGGGATTCGCGCCCGCTGCGTGCAGCGGGCGTCTTTTTTTGCGCCGCGGCAATGCGTGCCCGCAGCCCGTCTGCTTCATCACGAAACCCGCAGAGCAAAGCACCATTTGTTGGTTCGGATTCACTGCACGCGCTGATACGTTAGCGGCTTCGCGACGACACACTCCGTCGCGATGTTCTTCGAACCGTGCCGCCGCGCGATCCGCGGCGGCCTCCATAACAAATCAGGTCGTGCTCATGAAAATCAACACGCTCGCTACGTGGCTCATCGGAGTCGCGCTCGTTACCGCAGGCACCGCCGCCCATGCGGACCGTCTCGACGACATCAAGAAGGCCGGCGTGCTGCGCGTCGCGACGTTCGACAGCAATCCGCCGTTCGGCTATGTCGACGCGAAAAGCAATCACATCGTCGGTCTCGACGTCGATTACGCGAAGGCGCTCGCCGACAAGCTCGGCGTGAAGCTGCAGTTGCAACCGACCAATCCCGCGAACCGCATCCCGTTCCTGACGTCCGGCAAGGTCGACCTCGTGCTCGCGAACTTCACGATCACCGACGAGCGTGCGAAGCAGGTCGACTTCAGCATCCCGTATTTCTCGTCGGGCCAGCAATTTCTCGCGAAGAAAGGTGTGCTGAAATCGGCCGACCAATTGAACGGCCTGCGCGTCGGCGCCGACAAGGGCACGACCAACGAAATCACGCTGCGCGAGAAATTCCCGAAGGCGACGATCGTCGCGTACGACGACACGCCGTTCGCGTTCGCCGCGTTGCGCGCCGGCAACGTGCAGGCCATCACGCAGGACGGCCCGAAACTGATCGGCCTGCTCGCGAACGTGCCCGACAAGCAGAACTACGAGATCCCGGCGTTCACGATCTCGAACGACTACATGGGCGTCGGCGTGCCGAAGGGCGAGACGCGCCTGCTCGGCTTCGTCAACGACACGCTGAAGGGGCTCGAGGCGAACGGCCGCGCGACGCAGATCTACGACGCATGGTTCGGGCCGACGACGAAAACGCCGCTCACGCGCATTTTCCGGATCGGCGACAAGACCTGACCGCTGCCGCACGCGCGCCGCGTTTGGCCGGAACCTCGGCCGCGCGGCGCTTTTCGTTTTCATCCGACCGCGCGCGTCGTGCGCGCTCCCCAGCATGCTCGGGTTGGCTCCCAAATATCTGTCCTGGCTCTGGCAGGGTTTCCTGCTGACACTCGGCCTCGCGGCCGCGTCGGCCGTCGCCGCGACCGTCGGCGGGTTGCTGCTCGCCGTGATGCGGCATGCGCGCGGCAGGGCGCCGCGCACGGTCGCTGCGGCGTACGTCGTCGCGTTCCGCAACACGCCACTGCTCGTGCAGTTGCTGTTCTGGTATTTCGGCGTCGCGTCGTTGCTGCCCGATACGTGGATCGCGTGGCTCAATGCGCGCCATGCGGTGAGCGTGGGCCCGGTCACGCTCGCGTGGCCGTCGTTCGAATTCGTGGCGGGCTGGGTCGGGTTGAGCGCCTATACGGCTGCCTTCGTCGCCGAGGAATGCGAAGCCGGTTTGCGCGGCGTGCGGCGCGCGCAACACGATGCGGCGGCCGCGCTCGGCCTCACGCCGATGCAGTCGCTGCGCTACGTGGTGCTGCCGCAGGCCGTGCGCATCGCGCTGCCGCCGCTGTTCGGCCAATACATGAATCTCGTGAAGAACTCGTCGCTCGCGATGGCGATCGGCGTGGCCGAGCTGTCGTATGCGTCGCGGCAGGTCGAGACGGAGACGTTCCAGACCTTCGCCGCGTTTGGTGTCGCGACCGTGCTGTACGTCGCGGCGGTGGCCGCGATCGAGGCCGGCGCGTATGCGGCCACGCAATGGCGCGACCGGCTCGGAGCGGGACGCTGACAATGGATCTTTCGCTGTTGCTCTCGAATCTGCCGTACCTGTTGGTCGGCGCGTTTCCGGACGGCCCGCTCGGCGGCGCCGCGCTTTCCCTGGTGCTGGCGCTCGCGTCCGCGGTCGCGTCGGCCGTGCTCGGCGTGGCGCTCGGCGTCGCGATGGCGCTCGCGCGTGGCCCGGCGCGCATGCTGCTGCTCGCGGTCATCGGCTTCTTCCGCGCGATTCCGGTGCTGATGCTGATCTTCTGGACGTATTTCCTGATGCCCGTGCTGCTGCACATGGACGTGCCGGGGCTCGCGACGGTCGTGTGCGCGCTGGCGCTGATCGGCGGCGCGTATCTCGCGCATGCGGTGCATGCGGGGATCGTCGCGGCGGGCGACGGGCAATGGCAGGCCGGGCTGTCGCTCGGGCTCACGCGCTGGCAGACGGTGCGCTACGTGCTGCTGCCGCAGGCGATCCGGATCATGACGCCGTCGTTCGTCAACCAGTGGGTCGCGCTCGTGAAGGACACGTCGCTCGCGTATATCGTCGGCGTGCCGGAACTGTCGTTCGTCGCGACGCAGGTGAACAACCGGCTGATGGTGTATCCGGCGCCGATCTTCCTGTTCGTCGCGCTGATCTATCTGGTGCTGTGCACGTCGCTCGATGGCGCGGCGCGCTGGCTGCTGTCGCGGGGGCCGCGCACGCAACGTGCGGCGCAGGCGACGGCCGAGCGCACGGAACCCGCAAGGTAACGGTGGGCCGGCGAGCCGCGTCCAATGCGTGCGCGCGCTTTCGGTGATGAAGATGGATGATGGGCGACCATCCTCAGCGGGCCGCGTCGCCGTGATTCGAGCGACGACGCGCGCGGTGGTGCCGATGAGGCCGAGGTGCCCGGACGCTTCAGGACGTCAGCGTCATGACGCGCTGTAGTGCGTATCGAAAACCGCGCGCAGCGTCGACGGGCCGGTCGCGAAATCGCCCCACAGCGGCCCGTCGTTCTGCGTGAACGCGAACGGCGTCGTATTGATCGACGCGAGGCGCAAGCGCCATTGCGCGGCTTCCTGGCGGAACGCGGTGAGTTGCATGTCCGACAGCGCCGTCTGCGCGCTGGCCAGCGTGACGAGCGGATCGACCGGATCGTTCGCGACCCGCACCTCGAAATGCAGGTGCGGGCCGGTCGCCGCGCCCGTCATCCCGACCGAACCGATACGTTGCCCCTGCTTCACCGTTTCGCCGGTCTTGAGCCCGCGAGCGAACGCGGACAGGTGCGCGTAGTAGGTCGAATAGCCGTCCGCATGATCGACGATCACATAGCGGCCATAGCCGCCCGGATCGGTGCCGACGAACGACACGACGCCGTCGGCCGCCGCATCGACCGGCGTGCCGCTCGGCGCGGCGAGATCGACGCCCGTATGGAACGCCATCGCCTGCGACAGCGGATGGATGCGCTCGCCGAAGAACGAGCTGATGCGCGTCCACTTGACCGGCATCGTGAACGCGGCGGCTTCGAGCGGCGAGCCGTCGAGCGTGTAGTACGCGCCGTGCTCGGCGCCCGGCGCGCGGAACCAGATCGCGCCGAACGTGCGGCCGGCGACGCGCAGCTCGAGCGCGGTGAGGCGCGGCGTGCCGTCGTGCGTGTCGAACGCGACGCGGTAATAGTCGCCGCGCTGCGCACTCGCGCGCATCGCGACCTTGCCGGTGACGAGATCGCCGAGCTGGATGCGCACCTCGGGCGGCACGTCGAGACGGTTCAGCGTATCGGACAGCGTGAGTTCGATGTCGCCGGCGCGCATGCCTTGCTGGTGGTCGGGCGCCGCGAACTGGAACAGGCTCGCATAGCCGAGCATGTCGTTGCGATGCGCGCTGAGCGGCGCGAACAGGCCCGGCTGCAGGCTGCGATCGTTGCGATCGAGGTGTTCGTTGCGCTCGCCGATCGTGCGGGCGAGCTCGCTCGTCACGAAATGCTGCGCGGTGGGAAACGGCGTATCGGACAGCACGCGCTGCGGCAGCGCGGCCGTGCCCGAGTCGACGGCGCCCGGCAGTTGCGACACGGCCGGCAGCGCGGCGGCGAGGCCGAATGCGGCGAGGGCGCCGAGCACGGCGGCCGGCACGAGCGCGCGCACGGCGCGCTGCGCGCGACCGGGCGCGACGGCATCAGGGGTTGCGACAGACTTGACCAAGGTGTCCACATCCAGGAAAGCGGTTCAAAGGGGTGTGGGCGGGGGCCGCCGGCGGCACACCGTCGAACGGCGACGGGGCGGGCGGCGGGCGTGCAACAAAACAGGCCCCGCCAGGGGCCTGTGTCGTTTCCGTTCGACCCAACCTGCGGGGCAGTGCCCGCTTCGAACGGCGGCGTGCCTACCGGGTCGAACCCGGTTATCACGAAGACGCTAAAGAAAGATGACAGCATCAGTCTACCGATGTTCCGCAAAACGTTAAAAATTTTAAAGGGGGTCAGCTCATTCGTTTCGCAGTGCGGTAAATCGGGTTAAATCAGCATTTGTTACGACGATTTTCGTCAGTCCGGCAATTTTTGCGCGCGCCCACGCAGCGCGGCGGAGGTCCGGACGGCGTCGAAGCCGGCGTCGAGCATCGCCTCGGCGTCGTTCCACAGGTTGCCGCGCAGCCGGTTGGTCCAGATCATCGACGCGAACACGCCTTCGAGCAGCGACACCAGATAAACGGCGGCCAGATGCACGTCGAGATCGGCGGCGAGCTCGCCGGCGGCGATCGCGCGACGCAACAGCGCCTTCGTGATCCGCAGCATCTGCAGCTCGAGCAGCATGCGGCGCCGCTGCAGCGCGCCGTTCTCCTCGCTTTGCTCGCACTTCGTATAGAGAATCACGAGCACGCGCTGCATCGGGCCCGGCTCGCCGCATTCCTGCAGGTAGTGCGACGCGGCGCGGCGCAGCGTCGCGAACGGCGGCAGGCCGTCGCCCGCGTCGAAGCCTTCCGACGTGCGCGCGAACGCGCGGTCGCACATCGCCAGACACACTTCCATCTTGTTGCGGTAGTGGCCGTAGACGGCGCCCCGCGACATCCCGGCGGCCTCGGCGAGGTCCGCCATCGCGGTCTGCGCGACGCCTCTTTCGAGCAGCACGAGCTCGGCGGCGTCGAGGATCCGGTGCTTGATGGCGAGCGATTCTTCCCGGGTCTTGCGGGCCATGTCGTGAAATTCCTTACAGTTCGCTGTCGTTTTATTGAGACAGTGTGTCGGTCAGATTGAAACAGCATGTATTTAATCAGTCGTGACTGATTATAATCGGCCACCCTGAGCCGCCGCATTGTATCGGCGGCGAATGATCCGAGGTCAGAACATGAATAACAAACGCACCCTGTGGCGCCGCATGCGGCTGGCGCCGTTCGCGCTCGCGGCCCTGCTGGCCGTGGCCGGATGCGGAAAGGGCGACAAGGACGCCGCGCCGGAGACCGCGAAGCAGGCCACCGTCGTGACGGTGCGCCCGACGGCCGTGCCGATGACCGTCGAACTGCCGGGCCGGCTCGACGCCTACCGGCAGGCGGAAGTCCGCGCGCGGGTCGCGGGCATCGTCACCGCCCGTACCTACGAGGAAGGCCAGGAAGTGAAGCAGGGCGCGGTGCTGTTCCGCATCGATCCCGCGCCGCTGAAGGCCGCACGCGACGCCGCGCAGGGCGCGCTCGCGAAGGCGCAGGCCGCCGCGCTCGCCGCGACCGACAAGCGTCGCCGTTACGACGATCTCGTGCGCGATCGCGCGGTGAGCGAGCGCGACCACACCGAGGCCGTCGCGGCCGATACGCAGGCGAAGGCCGAGGTCGCATCGGCAAAAGCCGAACTCGCGCGCGCGCAGCTGCAGCTCGACTACGCGACCGTCACCGCGCCGATCGCGGGCCGCGCACGGCGCGCGCTCGTGACCGAGGGCGCGCTCGTCGGGCAGGACCAGGCGACCCCGCTCACGACCGTCGAGCAGCTCGATCCGATCTACGTGAACTTCTCGCAGCCGGCCGCCGACGTCGACGCATTGCGTCGCGCGGTGAAGAGCGGGCGCGCGACGGGCATCGCGCAGCACGACATCGCGGTGACGCTGCTGCGCGCCGACGGCACCGCGTATCCGCTGAAGGGCAAGCTGCTGTTCAGCGATCTTGCGGTCGATCCGACGACGGACACCGTCGCGATGCGCGCGCTGTTCCCGAATCCGGAGCGCGAGCTGCTGCCGGGTGCGTATGTGCGGATCGCGCTCGACACGGCGGTCGACCAGCGGGCGATCCTCGTGCCGCGCGACGCGCTGCTGCGCACGGCCGACCGCACGTCGGTGCGTGTCGTCGCCGCGAACGGCAAGGTCAAGGACGTCGAGGTCACGGCCGACCAGATGAGCGGCCATGACTGGCGCATCACGCGCGGCCTCGCGGGCGGCGAGCGCGTGATCGTCGACGACGCCGCGCAGTTCGCGCCCGATACGGCCGTCAAGCCCGTCGAGAAAGCGCCGCCGTCGAAGGCGGCGCCGCCCGCGGCCGCTTCGCAGGCGGCCGCCCGTCAAACCTGACCGGTTCAAACCAACATGGCACGTTTCTTCATCGATCGCCCCGTCTTCGCGTGGGTGATCGCCATCTTCATCATGCTGGGCGGCCTGTTCGCGATTCGCGCGCTGCCCGTCGCGCAGTACCCGGACATCGCGCCGCCCGTCGTCAGCATCTATGCGACGTACCCGGGCGCGTCCGCGCAGGTCGTCGAGGAATCGGTGACCGCGCTGATCGAACGCGAGATGAACGGCGCGCCGGGGCTGCTGTATACGTCCGCGACGAGCAGCGCCGGCGCGGCGTCGCTGTACCTGACGTTCAAGCAGGGCGTGAACGCCGATCTCGCGGCCGTCGAAGTGCAGAACCGGCTGAAGACCGTCGATGCGCGCCTGCCCGAGCCCGTGCGCCGCGACGGCATCCAGGTCGAGAAGGCCGCCGACAACATCCAGCTCGTCGTGTCGCTGACGTCCGACGATGGCCGGATGACCGACGTGCAGCTCGGCGAATACGCGTCGGCGAACGTCGTGCAGGCGCTGCGCCGCGTCGAGGGCGTCGGCAAGGTGCAGTTCTGGGGCGCCGAATATGCGATGCGGATCTGGCCCGACCCGGTGAAGATGGCCGGGCACGGCCTCACCGCGTCGGACATCGCGTCGGCCGTGCGCGCGCACAACGCGCGCGTGACGATCGGCGATATCGGCCGCAGCGCGGTGCCGGCCAGCGCGCCGATCGCGGCGACCGTGTTCGCGGACGCACCGCTGAAGACGCCGGCCGATTTCGGCGCGATCGCGCTGCGCGCGCGGCCCGACGGCTCGGCGCTGTTCCTGCGCGACGTCGCGCGCGTCGAATTCGGCGGCAACGACTACAACTATCCGTCGTACGTGAACGGCAAGGTCGCGACCGGAATGGGCATCAAGCTCGCGCCGGGCTCGAACGCGGTGTCCACCGAGAAGCGCGTGCGCGCGACGATGGACGAGCTGTCCGCGTACTTCCCGCCGGGCGTGAAATACCAGATCCCGTACGAGACGTCGTCGTTCGTGCGCGTATCGATGAACAAGGTCGTCACGACGCTGATCGAGGCCGGCGTGCTGGTGTTCCTCGTGATGTTCCTGTTCATGCAGAACCTGCGCGCGACGCTGATTCCGACGCTGGTCGTGCCGGTCGCGCTCGCGGGCACGTTCGGCGTGATGTATGCGGCCGGCTTCTCGATCAACGTGCTGACGATGTTCGGCATGGTGCTCGCGATCGGCATCCTCGTCGACGACGCGATCGTCGTCGTCGAGAACGTCGAGCGACTGATGGTCGAGGAAGGGCTCGGGCCGTACGACGCGACCGTCAAGGCGATGCGACAGATCAGCGGCGCGATCGTCGGGATCACCGTGGTGCTGACGTCGGTGTTCGTGCCGATGGCGTTCTTCGGCGGCGCGGTGGGCAACATCTACCGGCAGTTCGCGCTGTCGCTCGCGGTGTCGATCGGCTTCTCGGCCTTCCTCGCGCTGTCGCTGACGCCCGCGCTGTGCGCGACGCTGCTCAAGCCGGTGTCCGGCGACCATCACGAGAAGGGCGGCTTCTTCGGCTGGTTCAACCGTTTCGTCGCGCGGGCGACGCAGCGCTATGCGACGCGGGTCGGCACGATGCTGAAGAAGCCGGTGCGCTGGCTCGTCGTGTACGGCGCGCTGACCGCGGCCGCCGCGCTGATGCTCACGCAACTGCCGACCGCGTTCCTGCCGGACGAGGACCAGGGCAACTTCATGGTGATGGTGATTCGCCCGCAAGGCACGCCGCTCGCGGAAACGATGCAGAGCGTGCGCGAAGTCGAGTCGGCCATCCGCCGCGACGAGCCGACCGCCTACACGTATGCGCTCGGCGGCTTCAACCTGTACGGCGAAGGGCCGAACGGCGGGATGATCTTCGTCACGCTGAAGAACTGGAAGGAGCGCAAGGCCGAGCGCGATCACGTGCAGTCGATCGTCGCGCGCATCAACGAGCGTTTCGCGGGCACGCCGAACACGACCGTGTTCGCGATGAACTCGCCGGCGCTGCCCGATCTCGGTTCGTCGAGCGGTTTCGACTTCCGGCTGCAGAACCGCGGCGGGCTCGACTACGCGACGTTCAGCGCCGCGCGCGAGCAACTGCTCGCGGCGGGCGGCAAGGATCGCGCGCTCACCGACCTGATGTTCGCGGGCACGCAGGACGCGCCGCAACTGAAGCTCGACATCGATCGTGCGAAGGCGTCCGCGCTCGGCGTGTCGATGGACGAGATCAACACGACGCTCGCGGTGATGTTCGGCTCCGACTATATCGGCGACTTCATGCACGGCACGCAGGTGCGGCGCGTGATGGTGCAGGCCGACGGGCTGCACCGGCTCGATCCGGACGACGTGAAGAAGCTGCGCGTGCGCAACGCGCGCGGCGAGATGGTGCCGCTCGCGGCGTTCACGACGCTGCACTGGACGCTCGGGCCGCCGCAGCTCACGCGCTACAACGGTTATCCGTCGTTCACGATCAACGGCTCGGCCGCGGCCGGCCACAGCAGCGGCGAGGCGATGAGCGCGATCGAGCGGATCGCCGCGAAGCTGCCGGCCGGCATCGGCTATGCGTGGTCGGGGCAGTCGTTCGAGGAGCGGCTGTCGGGTGCGCAGGCGCCGATGCTGTTCGCGCTGTCGGTGCTCGTCGTGTTCCTCGCGCTCGCGGCGCTCTACGAGAGCTGGTCGATTCCGTTCGCGGTGATGCTGGTCGTCCCGCTCGGCGTGATCGGCGCGGTGCTCGGCGTGACGCTGCGGATGATGCCGAACGACATCTATTTCAAGGTGGGGCTGATCGCGACGATCGGGCTGTCCGCGAAGAACGCGATCCTGATCGTCGAAGTCGCGAAGGATCTGGTCGCGCAGCGCATGTCGCTCGTCGACGCCGCGCTCGAGGCCGCGCGCCTGCGGCTGCGGCCGATCGTGATGACGTCGCTCGCGTTCGGCGTCGGCGTGCTGCCGCTCGCGTTCGCGTCGGGCGCCGCGTCCGGCGCGCAGATGGCGATCGGCACCGGCGTGCTCGGCGGCGTGATCACGGCGACCGTGCTCGCGGTGTTCCTCGTCCCGCTGTTTTTCGTGATCGTCGGCCGCCTGTTCGACGTCGGCCCGCGCCGACGCGGCGGCGCGCAGCCGACGACGATGGAGGGTTCGCAACCATGATGTTTGCGCTGAATGCACGCGGCGCGCTGCGGGTTCAGGTCGCGCTGGCCGCCGCGCTGGCGCTTGCCGGCTGTTCGCTCGCGCCGCGTTACGAGCGTCCGGCCGCGCCGGTGCCGGCGACCTATGCGCCGGTCGACGCCGGCACGGCATCGGCGGCCGAACCGCCCGCGGCGCAGGATGCCGCGTTGCTCGACGACTGGCATGCGTATTTCACCGATCCGGCGCTGCAGGCGTGGATCGACGCGGCGCTCGCGAACAACCGCGACCTGCGGATCGCGGCCGGCCGGCTCGACGAAGCGCGCGCGCTGTATGGCGTGCAGCGCGCGGACCGGATGCCGTCGGTCGATGCGAATCTCGGCTATGAACGCGCGCGCCAGTACGACCCGGTCGTGCGCGAAAGCGCGATCAGCGGGCTGTATCGCGCGGGCGTCGGCATCAGCGCGTACGAGCTCGACCTGTTCGGCCGCGTGCGCAACCTGTCCGACGCGGCGCTCGCCGAATACTTCGCGACGGCCGACGCGCAGCGCACGGTCCGCATCGGCGTGATCGCCGAAGTGGCGGGCGCGTACGTTTCCGAGCGATCGTTGCACGAGCAACTGGCGCTCGCTCAGCGTACGCTCGAAGCCCGCGAGCGGATGGCCGCGCTCACGCAACGCCGCTATGCCGCGGGCACGAGCGACGCGATCGAGCTGCGCTCGGCCGAGATGCTGGTGGCGTCCGCGCGCGCGTCGCAGGCCGCGCTGCAGCGCGAGCATGCGCAGGCCGTACGGGCGCTGCAATTGCTGGCGGGCGATTTCGCGCGCAACGTGCCCGACGACGCGACCGTGCTCGACACGCTGTCGATCGCGCCCGTGGCGCCGGGCGCACCGAGCCAATTGCTCGAACGACGGCCGGACATCCGGCAGGCCGAGGCACGGCTGAAGGCCGCGAACGCGAACATCGGCGCGGCGCGTGCGGCGTTCTTCCCGCGCATCGCGCTGACGACCGACTACGGCTCGGTGAGCGACGCGTTCTCGAACCTGTTCGCGGCCGGCACGAGCGTGTGGACGTTCGCGCCGCGCATCACGCTGCCGATCTTCGCGGGCGGACGCAATCGCGCGAACCTCGACGTCGCGCACGCGCGCAAGGACATCGCGGTCGCCGAATACGAGAAGGCCGTCCAGACCGCGTTTCGCGAAGTGGCCGATGCGTTCGCCGCGCGCGACTGGATCGACCGGCAGCTTGCCGCGCAGCAGGACGTGTATGCGGCGGATGGCGCGCGGCTGAAGCTCGCGGAGCGTCGCTATGCGGGCGGCGTCGCGACGTATCTCGAACTGCTCGACGCGCAGCGCAGCACGTACGAGTCGGGGCAGGAGCTGATCCGGCTCAGGCAGCTCAGGCTCGCGAACGCGATCGCGCTGTACCGTGCGCTCGGCGGCGGCTGGGCGCCGGCAACGGCGGAGGCCGCGGCTTCCGTGTAGTCGGCGATGTGTTGCGTGGCACGGCAGCGTGCCACGCAACACGACGGCGGCCGCGCGATTCGACGTGCGGCCGCCATTTCAACAGGGCGTGCCGTGCCCGCCATGCCGCCGATCATCGTCGGCATTTCCTTTCGCTGTTCGGCGCCCCCGCTCTCCGCTCTTTCATCGCTCGGCGGGGCGGCGGCGCTGCTTTCGCGGCGTCCCGCATCCGTGGGTCGATCGTGTCATCTGCCGGCGCAAACGTATGCGCGGCGCTTCGTCGTTTTCATCCCGTCCAATCCGGCACGCCAGCCGCGTTCCGGCGACTGCACATGCATGCGATTCAAGATCGGCAATTGACGAAAGAATTAATCAATGTATTGGAATTAATGGTGGCGGCAAAATGTCGCGGTAAAACGTTTTTATGCTTTTCGCAATCGTTTGCGTGATAAGTCCGTATTGATGAAATGCCGTCTTTAATTTCCTGTCAGTTGAAAATGAGTCGATATTCGCGTTGCAATCGGGCAACGATGGCGGCGCAGGACAATGTTTTGTCTTTTGAGTGGCGGTTCCGCACGAGCCAATGTCGGCAAGGGAGAGCGGGGGTGGCGACGATTATCGGCAAGAAATTCCCTTAATCTTCAATCGGTTCCGAAAAATAAAAAAGGACTGCGGATAAAAATTTTGGGATTGTAAATTCAAAAGAAAGAGTGCCGTTTTAGAGTGCGGAATCGAACATTGTCAGAATCATTTGACAATGATTTACAGAAATCTTTCATGGTTATCTCGATAATGCCGCCTCGTGTCGGACGGGAGCCACCATGCGCTGCCGTTTGTGTCCGCCACGTCGTCCATTCCATTTGCACTCCTTACGGGAAACGTCATGAAAAAATCCATCCTGACCGCTGTCGCACTCGCGGCCCTGTCCACCTCGGCCTTCGCAGCGGGCACCGGCACGATCAACTTCACGGGCGAGATCGTCGCGGGCGCATGCGGCATCGATTCGAACTCGGTCAACCAGACCGTGCAGCTCGGCAAGGTGCCGACCAACAAGTTCAAGCAGGCCGGCGACAAGTCGGACCCGGTGTCGTTCGACATCAAGCTGACCGACTGCGACACCAGCATCGCGCAGAACGCGTACTTCACGTTCACGGGCACGTCGAGCGCCGGCCAGCCGAAGCTGCTCGCCACGATCGGTTCGGCCACCAACGTCGGCATCCGCCTGCAAGCCGCGTCGGGCGAATACCTCGACAACGGCGCCGAGCAGAAGGCGCCGACGCTGCTGCAGAACGGCACGAACACCGCACGCTTCGCGGCGATGTACGAAGCGACGGCAGCCGGCGTGACGCCGGGTACCGCCGACGGCGTCGCGAACTTCACGGTCCGCTACCAGTAAGCGTCCGTACCGGAGGAGGGGTGCATGCATCCCTTCCTCCTTCCTCTTTCCTCCCGTTTTCCTTCTCCCTGGACTCTCGGTAGCGCCGCGTGCGAATCAGACATTCCTTCCTTTGCGTCTCCGTGCTGGTCGTCGGCAGCCAGAGCCAGGCGACGGAATTCAATTCGTCGTTCCTCGACATCGACGGAACGAGCAACGTCGACCTGTCGCAGTTCTCGCAGGCGGACTTCACGCTGCCCGGCGAGTACATGCTCGACGTGCAGGTCAACGACCTGTTCTACGGGGTGCAAGCGATCGAATTCATCGCGGTCGACGCGTCGGGCGCCGGCAAGCCGTGCCTGCGGCCCGAGCTCGTCGCGCAGTTCGGGCTGAAGCCGTCGCTCGTGAAGGATCTGCCGCGCTTCCAGGGCGGGCGTTGCGTTGACCTCGGCGCGATCGAGGGCGCGACCGTGCGTTACCTGAAAAGCGACGGGCGGCTCAAGATCACGATTCCGCAGGCCGCGCTCGAATTCACCGATTCGACCTACCTGCCGCCGGCGCGCTGGTCCGAAGGCATTCCGGGGGCGATGCTCGATTACCGCGTGATCGCGAACACGAACCGCAACTTCGGTGCGGGCGGCGGACAGACGAATGCGATCCAGGCCTACGGGACGGTGGGCGCGAACTGGGATGCGTGGCGCTTTCGCGGCGACTACCAGGCGCAATCGAACGTGGGTAACACGGCGTACGCGGACCGGACGTTCCGCTTCAGCCGGCTGTATGCGTTTCGCGCGCTGCCATCGATCCAGTCGACGGTGACGTTCGGCGACGACTACCTGACCTCCGACATTTTCGACACGTTCGCGCTGACGGGCGCGTCGATCCGCAGCGACGACCGCATGCTGCCGCCGTCGCTGCGCGGCTATGCGCCGCTGATCTCGGGCGTCGCGCGCACCAACGCGACCGTGACGGTGTCGCAGGCCGGCCGCGTGCTGTACGTGACGCGCGTGTCGCCGGGCGCGTTCGCGCTGCAGAACATCAACACGAGCGTGCAGGGCACGCTCGACGTGGCGGTCGAGGAAGAAGACGGCAGCGTGCAGCGCTTCCAGGTGACGACGGCCGCCGTGCCGTTCCTCGCGCGCGCCGGGCAGTTGCGCTACAAGGCCGCGGTCGGCAAGCCGCGCCTGTTCGGCGGCGCCGGCATCACGCCGTTCTTCGGCTTCGGCGAAATCGCGTACGGCCTGCCGTTCGACGTCACGGCGTATGGCGGTTTCATCGCCGCGTCGGGCTACACGTCGATCGCGCTCGGCGTCGGTCGCGATTTCGGCGCGTTCGGCGCGGTGTCGGCCGACGTCACGCATGCGCGGGCGAAGCTGTGGTGGAACGGCGCGACGCGCAACGGCAACTCGTATCGCATCAACTATTCGAAGCACTTCGACGGGCTCGATGCCGACGTGCGCTTCTTCGGCTACCGCTTCTCCGAGCGCGAATACACGAACTTCGCACAGTTCTCCGGCGACCCGACCGCATACGGCCTCGCCAACAGCAAGCAGCGCTACTCGGCGACGCTGTCGAAGCGTTTCGGCGACACGTCGACCTATTTTTCCTACGACCAGACGACCTACTGGGAACGTGCGAACGAGCAGCGCGTCGGCCTCACGCTGACGCGCGCGTTTTCGATCGGCACGCTGCGCAACCTGAACGTCAGCGTGTCGGCTTTCCGCACGCAGAGCGCGGGCGCAAGCGGCAACCAGGTCTCGGTCACCGCGACGTTGCCGATCGGCGGGCGTCACACCGTCACGTCGAACCTGACGACGGGCAGCGGCAGCACGAGCGTGAACGCGGGCTACATCTACGACGATCCGAATGGCCGCACCTACCAGATCAACGCGGGCGCGACCGACGGACGCGCGTCGGCGAACGCGAGCTACCGCCAGCGCTCGTCGGCGTATCAGCTGACCGCGCAGGCATCGACGCTCGCCAACGCGTATGCGGCCGCGTCGCTCGAAGTCGACGGCTCGTTCGTCGCGACGCAGTACGGCGTGTCCGCGCACGCCAACGGCAATGCGGGCGACACGCGGCTGCTGGTGTCGACCGACGGCGTGCCCGACGTGCCGCTGTCCGGCACGCTCACGCATACCGATTCGCGCGGCTACGCGGTGCTCGACGGCATCTCGCCGTACAACGTGTACGACGCGACCGTCAACGTCGAGAAGCTGCCGCTCGAAGTGCAGGTGACGAACCCGATCCAGCGCATGGTGCTGACCGACGGCGCGATCGGCTTCGTGAAGTTCTCCGCCGCGCGCGGCAGCAACCTGTACCTGACGCTGACCGACGCGGCCGGCAAGCCGCTGCCCTTCGGGGCGTCGGTGCAGGACGCGGCGAACGGCAAGGAACTCGGCATCGTCGGCGAAGCCGGCGCGGCGTTCCTGACCCAGGTTCAGCCGAAATCCACGCTGGCGGTGCGGGCGGGCGAACGCACGCTCTGCACGATCGCCGCGCTGCCGAACCAGCTCCAACTCGAAGGCACGCCGATTCCGGTGACGTGCCAGCCACCCGGCGAGTCGCATGCAGCGGCCGCGCGGGCCGAACGATGATTTCACGGATCCACGATGAAGCATTCCTTTTCCCGTTCTTTCCCGCGGCGCGCGCTGGGCGTGTTCGCGACCGTCGGCGCGATGCTGGCAGGTGCCGCCCAGGCGGCGATCGTGCCCGATCGCACGCGTGTGATCTTCAACGAAGGCGAGCAGGCCGCGATCGTCACGATCACCAACAAGAGCACGACGTATCCGTATCTCGTGCAGTCGTGGCTCGAAGATGCGAAGGGCAACAAGATCACGTCGCCGCTGATGGTCGTGCCGCCGCTGCAGCGGGTCGAGGCGAACGAGCGCAACGTGCTGCGGATCGCGAAGCTGCCCGGTGCGCAACTGCCGGCCGATCGCGAGACGGTGTTCTACCTGAACATCCGCGAAGTGCCGCCGAAGACCGACACGCCGAACACGCTGCAGATCGCGCTGCATACGCAGATGAAGCTGTTCTACCGGCCGAAGGCCGCGCAGCCCGCGCGCGACGAGGACTGGACGTTGCCGATGACGCTGCGGGTCGATGCGGCCGCGCACAAGCTGGTGTTCGACAACCCGACGCCTTACCACGTGACGGTGGTCGACGTGAGCGCGGGCGCGCAGAAGACGCCGGTGCCGATCGAGCCGACGATGGTGAGCCCGATGAGCACGGCCGAGGTGCCGTTCAAGGCCGCGACGCCGTCGACGCTGTTCGTCACGCACATCGACGACTACGGCGGCCAGGTGGCGGTCGAGTATGCGTGCGAGGCCGGTGCGTGCAAGAGCGTGAAGAAATGAGCGGGGGCGCGAAACAACGCGTGTCGCCGTTCGCGACGTGGCTGCGCTGGGCCGTGCTCGCGATGCTGATCGCGGTCGCGCAGCCGGCATGGGCGCTGCGCTGCCTGGCCGACGGCGGCGCCGATTCGCTCACCGAGCCGATCGGCGGCGTCGCATCGTATCCGACGGATGCGCCGGACGGATACGTGATCTGGGTATCGCCGCCACGCACGACGACGGGGTACTGCTACAAGGACTACGGCGGGGCCGCACTGAACTTTGCCGAACAGGTTTACTTCTACGCGAACCCGAGATCGCAGGATCCCGCCGCCTGGGGGCTCGAGATCGGCATTCGCTATGGTGGCCGCGACTATTTCGGCCTGGGCAGCGGACCGGGCGCGCGCGTGGAAACCACCACCACCGTCGGCACGTGTTCGCAGTGGAACTTCGACCGGGGGCTGTGCCCGAAGGTGCCGCTCAGCATCACCTATCAGGTGGTGGTGCGCAAGAAGGGCCAATGGATGCAGCCGCCGAACGATATCTATGCGGTCTTCCAGTTCGACGGCAAGGGCGGCCTCAACGCGGCTCGATCGAGTTTCCAGTACCGGTTGAGCGGGTTGTCGCGTCTGAAGCCGACACCCTGCCTCGTCGACGTGCTGGTGACGCCCGAGCCCGGCATCGTCAATTTCGGTCAGGTGCAGACTACCGGCAACGGCTTCCTGCCTGCCGTGCCGCGTCGGCGGTTCTCGTTGTCGCTGTCGAAGAAATGCAGCATTCCGATTCGCGTCGACGGCTATTTCGAGGCGACCAAGGGCGCCGTGCAGAACGGTTTGCTGGTGCCGGCGAAGGACAGCAACTTCGGAATCGGTCTCGAGGACAGCCAGGGCAAGCCGATCGACTTCAACAAGCAGTTCACGCTCACGCAGTTCGCGGCCAACGTTGCGAATCAGACCGTGATGCTCGATGCGGTGCTCAAGTCGTTCGGACCACCGAAGATCGGGCCGTTCGACGCGGCCGCAACGATCCGGATTTTCCTGTATTGAGCGTGGTGCGGCATGAGCGGCGTGCACCGCGCAACATGCTGCCTGTACCGGATTTTCATTGATGTACGGACGGAGGAGAAGGGGATGCATCCGAGACGCAGTGTCGTCGCGGCCGTGCTGGCCGTGTCGGCGATGAGCGCGGTTCACGCGCAGACGGTATCGGCCGGCGGTTATTCGCTGACCGTGATCGGCGACCTGGGCGGGCCGCGCAACGTGCGGTACGACGGCAATGCCGTCAGCGCTGACGTCAAGACGATCATCGGTTCCTACTGGAGCGAAGCGCAGCCCGGTGGCTCGATGGCCTTCTCGTGGTCGGCCGCGACGGGCTGGCAGCGGCTGGCCGCGCCGGCGAATGCCTATGATTCGCAGGCACGGACGGTGTCGGCCGATGGGCAGGTGATCGGCGGGTCGATCAGTGCGCGCGAGACGGACGGCAGCAACCTCGATCGATGGGCGGTGCGATGGCCCGGCGACGGTCGCACGCAGAAACTCGTTCCGGATACGGCGGGCCGGGATGCATCGGTTGACGTTGCGAACCTCGCCGGCACGAGGATGGCGGGCAGCCTGACGACGACCGGCGGCCGGAATGCACGGTTCATGTGGGACCAGCCGAGGGGTTTTCGCGAGTTGCCGCCGGGCGGCGACTATCTCGTGCACCTGCTCGCGATGACCTCGTCCGGGAACGCGGCAGTCGGGTTCGCCGGCAATGTCGACGGCGTGTATGGCTCGCGTGCGCTTCTTTGGTCGGAACGAACCGGCGAACGACTGTTGCCGACGATCAACGCGGGCGTGGCCAGAATGGATCTGGCCCGTGGCGTGACCGAGGACGAACGGACGATCGCCGGCGCGCTCGGCACCCTGGTGGTCACGCCGGATGGGCAACGGGTCGACTCGGAGGCCGTGCTGTGGACGAACGGCGGCGACGACATCCAGCGGCTCGGTTTTCTCGACGGCGACGACAATAGCCATGCGTCGTCGATCAGCACGGACGGGCGGGTTGTCATCGGCGAATCGGGCAACCGGCAGACCGGTGTCGCGCGCGTCTTCGTGTGGACGCCGCAAAGCGGCATGCGCAGCCTCGTTGCGTTGCTCGAAGCGGCCGGCCTGTCGGTCGGCACGCTGAACCTGGTCAACGTGATCGGCGTGAGCCCCGACGGGCAGACCATCACGGGGCAGGGTTATCGCGACGGCGATCCCGACTACCGGCCGCAGTTCTGGCAAGTGCACATCGATGCGGCGACACTGCGCGCGCTGCGGCCGGCGAGCCCGGGGGCCGACGCGTTGCGGGCGCGGGCGACGCAGCCGAAGGCGATGGCGGTGTCGCGCATGCTGGCCGCGCAGCCGAAGGCAGCGATGCAGCGAAGCGCCTGCCGCCTGCCCGTCATCCCGGCGCGGCTCGCGTCGTGCCGGCTGCTGTTGCCGGCCGCGCGCTAGCGAGCAGGGTCGCATGCAGGTGAAGCGATGAAACGAGGCGCCGTTTTACGGCGCCTCGTTTTGTTTACCGCATCGCCGCGGCACACCTTGTGCCCGTGATGCTCGCTGCGGCACACGCAGTGCGGTTGCGCTTCCCCGATGGCCGGCGCGGGCAGTGCGGCGGCCATGGCGGCCGCGCTCACAGTTCGACGGCTCGGCTGTTTATCTGCCGATGCGAATCGGCACGGCCCGAACCAACGCACGGCACCTCGCTCGGGGACAGCACGACAGCGCCGGGGCGCCGGGTCGCGTCCCGACCACGCAAAGCCGTTGCATCGACAACCCTCTCCAGCGACGGCAGCGCACGAGCCCGGTGCCTGCCGGCCACGTCGTCGAGCCGTTCGAACCGGTACACGAAGGCCGGCGGAAAATTCATCCACGCGACGCCGATCCGGACGGCGCGCATGCGCATCGCCTCCAGACAGCGCGCCGGAATCGGGCAGCGCGGCACATAGGTGAACTGATAGAACGCGCCACCGGCAGCCAGGTGGCGCACGAACGCGCCGTGCACGATCGCGACGGCCCGTTCGACCGGCATCGCGACGAGCGGCAACCCGCTCACGATCGCATGCGCGCGCTCCCCGCCGAAGAAGTCGCCGGTCATCCCGAGCTGGGCCGCGTCCATCTGCATCACCCGCAACGCGGGAAACTGATGCCGCAGCGCGTTCGCGAACGCAGGGTCGGCTTCCACGAGCACCAGCCGGTCGCTCGCGACGCCGCGCGCGAGCAGCGCGCGCGTGAACACGCCGGTGCCCGCCCCGAGTTCGATCACGGACGCGCCGTCGCGCGGGACATGCGCGGTGATCAGCGCGGCGAGCGCCGGGCCGGATGGCGCGAGGGCGCCGACCCGGCGCGGATGGCGCAACCACGTACGCAGAAACAGCATCCATTCGGGGATTCGCATCGGCAGGCTCCTGGTGGATCGATCGGTCAATGACGGGCGCGGCTAGGCGGCCGCTTGCGCGGCGAGATAGCCGGCCGTGATGAACAGCGTGTTCCATAGCGCGATGCCGGCCGCGGCGCCGGATGCGAAACGCGTGAAGCTCGTTTCCAGCAATCCGGCGAGCGCCGGCGCGACGAGCCGGACGAACGGCACCAGTTGCGACCACAGGGCGAGCCGCGTGGGCCGCGCGCGGATACCTTCGATCAGCGCGTCGATTCGCGCGGGCTGCATCCTGCCCAGCGGCGCGAGGCGGCGCAGCAGGGTCAGCACGCCGTCTTCCGGCCACAGATTGCCGAGCGCGTAATGAAAGAGGCAGCCGGCGAAACTGCCGAGCACCGTGACGACGATCGCTTCCGGCAAGGTCCACGCACCTTGCGCACCGGCGACGCCGATCATCGCGAGCAGCACGTGCGACGGCAGCACGGGAATCAGCCGTTCGATCAGCGACAGCCCGGCGAGGCAGACGATGCTGTTGGCGCTGGCCAGGCTCAGCGCGAGGCCGAACGGAACGAGCGTGGCGAACTGGTTCATCGCACCGCTCCCGTGCGACGCGTGCACGACGCGCGGAACGTGCACGACGCGTGCGGTCTTCCATGCCAGAATGGCCCGTACCGGCCCGGCGCGAAGGGGGTGCGCCGCGCCGTCTTGCATCGCAGCAACGGAATCGAACAACAGAACACGGTCATGGCGGGCCTCTCGGGAAAGCGCCGGATGCAGGGCGCCGGCAATGCGGCGATCGACACGCATCGTGGCCCTTCGGCTTTAAGAAGTTTTTAATCGCGGTCCGTCACGCTGGCGACCTCGCCATTCGAGGAGCGATACCGATGCATATCCTGCTGGTGGAAGACGATGTGATGCTGGCCGACGCCGTGCGGGCCGGCCTCGCGCAGAACGGCTGGCGCGCGGACTGGTCGGCCGACGTGCCGGCGGCACGGCTCGCGCTCGTCGGGCACGACTACGACGCGGTGCTGCTGGACCTGCAACTGCCGGGCGCATCCGGTTTCACGCTGCTGGCCGCGATGCGCGCGAACTACGATGCGACGCCGGTGCTGATCGTGACCGCGCGCGATCAGTTGAGCGACCGTATCCGCGGCCTCGACGCCGGCGCCGACGACTATCTCGTGAAGCCGTTCCAGCTGGACGAGCTTTATGCGCGGCTTCGCGCGCTGACGCGCCGCAGCCAGGGCCGCGTGTCGGAGCGGCTCGTTTGCCGCGATGTCCACGTCGATCCGGCGCGCCGGGAAGTCACGCGCGCCGGCGAACCGGTCGCGCTGAGCATCCACGAATACCGGACGCTGCTCGCGCTGATGGAGCGGCAAGGGCGAGTCGTCACGCGCGCGCAGCTCGAGGAGCGCGTGTACGGCAACGACGGCGCAATCGAAAGCAACACGATCGCGGTGTACATCCATCAACTGCGGCGCAAGCTCGGCGACGAACTGATCGTGACGGTGCACGGCTTCGGCTATCGCATCGGGGAGGGCACAGCATGAGGTCGCTGCGTATCCGCCTGCTCGCGACCGTGATGGCGACGGTCGTCGTGTTCTGGGCCGGCTGGGGCGCGTTTCTCGGCATCGCCCTGTGGCGCGAACAGCGCGGCTGGCGCGACGGCTTGCTCGAGGGCGCCGCGCAACTGCTGCTGTTGTCGTTGCCCGATACGATCGATCGCCTGCCGGAAGTGCGCGCGCAGGCGGTGGCGCCGAAAGCCGCATACGGCAAATACGACGTCGCGTTCCAGATCTGGGTCGACGGCCGCAACGTCATGCACAGCGCCGATGCGCCGGGGCCGGCGCTCAAGCCGGACATGCGCGACGGCTACGGCGTGAGCGCCGGGCGCGGGATCGCGCACGACGAGACCTGGCGGGTCTATTCGCTATCGGGTTCGACCGGCCGGATTCACGTGCAGACCGGCGGGCCGGCCACGACCTGGCAGGAGAAGGCCAGCAATGCGGTGCAGCTCGGCCTGTTCAATACGGCGGTGATGCTCGCGATGCTGGGCGTGGCGATCTGGTGGGGGATCCGCTGGTCGTTCGGGCCGGTGCGCGACGTTCAGCGGGCGATCCAGCACAAGGCCGCATTCGATTTCTCGCCGTTGCCGCTGCTGACGCTGCCGCGCGAGCTTCGACCGCTCGTCGAATCGTTCAATCGGCTGCTCGCGCGGCTGAGTCAGGCCGTCGATACCGAGCGCCGTTTCATCGGCGATGCGGCGCACGAGTTGCGCATTCCGCTGGCGGCATTGTCGGCGCAGGCGGAAGTGGCGTTGCGGGCGGACAGTCCGGCGGACAAGGACGCCGCGCTGCGCCGGCTGGCAACGGGCGTGGAGCGCAGCGCGCGGCTGTCGGCGCAATTGCTCGAACTGGCGCGGCTGGATGCCGGCTCGCGTGCGGAGCAGCACGGGCCGGTCGACCTGGCGCGGCTCGTTGCGCTGATCGCGAGCGACTTCGATGCGGCCGCGCATGCGCGCCGGCAGACGGTGCGGGTGGCGATCGAGCCGGTATGCGTGTGGGGCGATCTCGACGAAATCGCGATCGCGGTGCGCAACCTGATCGACAACGCGCTGCGTTACGGCCGTGAAGGCGGACGGGTCGAGATCACGTGCGATGGCGCCGTGGAGGCGGGGCGGGTCAGGCTGCGGATCGCGGACGACGGGCCGGGCGTGCCGGTCGACCAGCGCGAGCGGATTTTCGAACGCTTTTACCGGGTGCCGGGCACCGCGCAGCCGGGAAGCGGCATCGGCCTGTCGCTGGTCGCGCGGATCGCCGAGTCTCATGGCGGAGCCGTCGACGTGACGGCCGGTATCGACGGGCACGGGCTCGCGGTGATCCTGTCGTTCCCGATCTGGCTCGCGCCGGAGCGATGGCAGGATTAGCGGCGGACGCCGCCTGGCGTTCGCAACGAAAAAAGCGCCGGCAAGCGGCGCTTGTTCGCATCGGCGGCGCGACGCTCAACGCACCCAGCGGCACACCTTGTGATGGTGATGCTCGAAGTGACACACGCGGTGCGGATGCGCTTCGGCGATGGCCGGCGCGAGTATGGCAGCGGCCATGGCGGCGGCGGTAAGGGTTTTCAGTAGCGTCTTCATGTCGAGGTCCTGTCGTCGAATGATGGATCAAGGGCGCGTCGCGGCATCACCACTGCGGCCGCTGATCGTCGCGGCGGTCATCCGGGCGATCGTCGCGGCGGTCGCGGTCGTCACGCGGGCCGGCATGCCGGGCTTCCCAGTCGCGGCGCTCCCAGTAGCGATTTCCGTCCCAGTAACGATCGCCATGCCAGCCGATCGTGACTTCGGCAGGGCCGGGGTAGGCGACGCACCCGGCGAGCATCACGCTCGACAGCGCGCCCACCATGACTGCGGATAACACGATGGCTTTCATGTCGTTCTCTCTTGGAAACGGCAGGTCGATCGTACGAGCCCCCAAAATTTCACGTGGTAAGAAGTTGCTACCGCCGATGACACGGGCGGGCGGTTCGTCAGGAACATGAAAGCATGCGTCGGCGGTGTGCGAACCGTCCGCGCGGCGCAGACGCACCCATGTCCGCTCCGGCAACGATTCGGATCATTGTTCAGACAAATCCTGACAACCGAAAGGGTCATCCTGTAATCGGATTGAGAATGATTTGCGTTTACGTTAAATTGCGCTATCTCGGAATTTGACGGAGCAGATCGATGGCCATGGCGGAAGTGCTCGACCGACCGGCGGCGGCAGCGGCAAACCCGTTCCTCGGCAGTTATCCGGACCTGCCGCCGCGCGCCGCGCCGCGTGCGCGCCGGGCGTCCGAGCCCCGCGCGCAGGGCGCGCTGCTCGACGTGCTGATCTCGCATCGCGCGATGCTCGTCAACGTCGCGCGCGGCTTCGTCGGCTGCGCGAGCCGCGCGGAAGACGTCGTGCACGACGTGTTCGTGAAGCTCGTCGAATTCCCGAACCAGGACGCGGTGCGCCAGCCGGTCGCCTATGTGACGCGGATGGTGCGCAACGCGTCGATCGACGCGTGCCGTCGGCAAAGCCTCGAAAACGTCTATCACACGGAAGAGGACGACGGCTTCGACGTGCCGTCGCCCGAGCCGACGCCGGAAGCCGCGCTGATGACGCGCGACACGCTGCGGCGCGTGTGGGCCGCCCTCGACGACCTGCCGGCGCGCAGCCGCGCGGCGTTCGAGATGGTGCGGCTGCGCGAGGAAACGCTGCAGACCGCGGCGCGCGCGCTGAACGTGTCGCAGACGCTCGTGCATTTCATGGTGCGCGACGCGGAGCGCCACTGCGCGGAATGCCTCGACGCGTGCCATCGCGGCGTCGCCTGTCCGGTGTTCCTGGGCGGCCGCGCGCGGCGGCGGTAAAAAAACGCGCCGGCCAACCGTCTATCAGACAGGAGCGGCCGAATACGCCGCTTCGCCTCCTTCAACCGCCCAGCGATTTCCGATCATGACGCAAGCCCCGACGCCTTCCGCCGACACCGACGATCTCGTCTATACGGTCGTCATCAACGACGAAGAACAGTATTCGATCTGGCCGACGTTCCGGCCGGTGCCGGCCGGCTGGCGCGAAGTCGGCGTGAGCGGCCCGAAGGCCGACTGTCTCGCGCACATCGAGACGGTCTGGACCGACATGCGCCCCGCGAGCCTGCGCCGCGCGATGGACGGCGAGCGCGCGACGCGCGCGTCATGACCTGCTGCGCCGCGTGTGCGGCGCGCCACCTGAAGAGGACGTTGCATGACCCTGCTTTCGTTGCCGACGCTCGACGACCTGCGTATCGAGCCGGGGCTGCCCACCGTCGTGTCGCCGCGCGGCAACGACGGGATGTCGATCGACGACGTCGCGCCGCTGGCGCGCGAGATCGCGGCCGACACGCTCGAACGGGCGGGCGGCGTGCTGTTCACGGGCTTTCACGTGCCGTCGATCGATGCGTTCCAGCAATTCGCGGCCTCGTTCGGCGATCCGCTGATCGGCTATGAATACGCGTCGACGCCGCGCAGCCAGGTCGAAGGCGCGGTCTACACGTCGACCGAATACCCGCCGCACCGCGCGATTCCGCTGCACAACGAGCAGTCGTACACGCGCGAATGGCCGCTGCGGATCTGGTTCCACTGCGCGCTTGCCGCGCCGAAGGGCGGGGCGACGCCGATCGCGGACAGCCGTGCCGTGTACCGCGCGCTCGATCCGGCGCTCGTCGCGCGCTTCGAGAAGCGCGAGCTGCTGTACGTGCGCAATTTCGGGCAGGGGCTCGACTTGCCGTGGCAGCAGTCGTTCGGCACCGACGAGCCGGCCGAGGTCGAGCGGATGTGCGCGGCGCGCGGCATCGAATGCGCGTGGCGCACCGACGATGACGGCGAACTGCTGCTGCGCACGCGCGAACGCTGCCAGGCCGTCGCGCGTCATCCGCGCACCGGCGACCGCGTATGGTTCAACCAGGCGAACCTGTTTCACCTGTCGGCGCTCGACGACGACATGCAGGAAGCGCTCGTCGACGCGGTCGGGCTCGAGAACGTGCCGCGCAACGTGTATTACGGCGACGGCGAACCGCTGGAAGCCGACGCGCTCGCGCAGATCCGCGGCGTGCTCGACCAGCAGCGCATCGTGTTCCCGTGGCGCACCGGCGACGTGCTGATGCTCGACAACATGCTGACCGCGCATGCCCGCGACCCGTTCGAGGGGCCGCGCAAGGTCGTCGTCGCGATGGCGCAGAGTTACACGGTCCCGCGCGACCGAACGGAGGATTGATGACGCGTAGTACCGCCGCGCTTGCCGCGCGCGGGCTGTCGGTGGGATATCGCGACCATGTCGTGATCGACGGGCTGGACCTGTCGATCGCGGCCGGCCGCGTGACCGCGCTGTGCGGACCGAACGGCTGCGGCAAGAGCACGCTGCTGCGCACGCTGGCGGGCCTGCAACCCGCGCGTGCCGGCCATGTCGAAGTGAACGGCCGACCGCTCGCGTCGTTTCGCCGTCGCGCGCTCGCGCGCGAGCTGACGATGCTCGCGCAGTTCAACCAGATTCCGTCGGGCCTCACGGTCCGTGAGCTCGTCGCGTACGGGCGCTATGCGTACGGCGGCTTCCTGCGCGGCCTGTCGCGGGCCGATCAGGCGGCGATCGACGAAGCGCTCGACACGAGCGGCCTCGCGGACGATGCGGAGCGCGACGTCGGCGCGCTGTCGGGCGGCGAACGCCAGCGCGCGTGGATCGCGATGGCGCTCGCGCAGCAGGCGCCGATCGTGCTGCTCGACGAGCCGACGACCTATCTCGACATTCATCACCAGCTCGACATCCTCGATGCGCTGCGTGCGCTGAACCGCGCACGCGGACTGACGATCGTGTGGGTGCTGCACGACCTGAACCAGGCGGCCGCGTACAGCGACGAGATCGTGCTGATGCGCGCGGGCCGTCTCGTCGCGCAGGGCACGCCCGACGCGATGCTCGACTCGGCGCGGTTGCGCGCGGCGTTCGGCGTCGAGATGCTGAAGCTCGCGCATCCGCAGACGGGCGCGCCGATGTGCGTACCGGCCTACGGACCGTCGACCGACGGCGCGCCGCAGGCGTCCGCCGTCTTCGACCGGGATCTCGCAGTATGACGACGTTCGCGATGCGCAAGCGCCTCGCGGCGACCGGCAAGGGGACGACGGCGGGGCGGGCCGGCGCGATTGCGTGCGGCCTCGTCGCGTCGATCGCGCTGCTCGCGGCGCTGCGGATTGCTCCCGATCTGCGCGTGTGGTGGGACGCGGCGCCCGGCAGCGATGCCGCGTCGCTCGCGCACGTGTTCCTGTTCGACCTCAATCTGCCGCGTGTCGCGGCCGCGCTCGTCGCGGGCGGCTGCCTCGGCATCGCCGGCGCGCTGTTCCAGTCGCTCACGCGCAATCCGCTCGCATCGCCTGACCTGCTCGGCGTGACGGGCGGCGCCCAGCTCGGCCTGCTCGCGGCGATGCTGGTGCCGGCGCTGGCCGGCGTCGCGTCGGTGCCGCTGCTGTTCGTGTGCGGGCTCGCGGCGGCCGCGTGCGCGATCGTCGCGGCGGGTGGCTGGCGCGCGACGCCGTTGCGGCTCGTGCTTGCCGGCAGTGTGTGCATGCTGCTGTTCGCCGCGCTGTCGACGCTCGTGCTCGCGTTCTTCGAACAGAACATCGCGGGCGCCGCGCTGTGGACCAACGGCAGCCTGTACCAGCCGGGCGCGACGGGCCTCGCGCTCGCCGCGCGCTGGCTCGTCGTGCCGCTCGCCGCGCTGCCGTTCGTGATCCGGCCGCTGAATCCGCTCGCGCTCGGCGACGATGCGGCGGCCGCGGCCGGCGTGCGCGTCGATGCGACGCGGCTCGCCGCGACGATCGTCGCGGTCGCGTTCACGAGCGTGGCCGTCAGCATCGCGGGCCCGCTGTCGTACGTCGGCCTCGTCGCGCCGAACCTGCTGCGCCAGGTGCGCGGCGCGCGTGCGGCGCGGCTCGGCGTGCTGGTGCCGTTGTCGGCGCTCGCCGGCGGCGCGCTGGTGCTGGTCACCGACAGCGCGGTGCTCGCGTCGGGCCTCGACGCGACGCTGTCGACCGGCGTCGCGATCGCGCTGGTCGGCACGCCGCTGATGCTCGCGATGATCCGGCGCGGCGCCGCGTGGTCGGGCGTGCTGCATGCGGATGCCGAACGCGCGGCGGGCGGCGGCGCGACGCGGCTCGTCGGCTGGCTCGAACGGCTCGAACGGCTCGGCTGGCCGCTGCGTACCGCGTTGTTCGTCGTGGCGGGCGTGCTGGTGGTGTGGGTCGGCGTGTCGGCCGGCCCCGAGTGGCTGTCGCCCGCGCGCTGGTTCGCCGCGCTGTCCGGTCACGATGCGCTCGCGCGCATGCTGATCGACCTGCGCATGCCGCGCCTGCTGTGCGCGCTGCTCGCCGGCGCGTTGCTGGCGGTCAGCGGCGTCGCGATGCAGAGCGTCGTGCGCAATCCGCTCGCGGGCCCCGAAGTGCTCGGCGTCACGCAGGGCGCGGGGCTCGTCACGCTGTTCGCGTTGTCGACGTGGCCGCTGATGGGCCACGTGACGCTGGCCGCCGCCGCGCTGATCGGCGGCGGGCTGTCGCTCGCGATCACGCTCGCGCTGAATCACCGGCATCGCTACGCGCCGCTCGCGGTCGCGCTGACCGGCATCGTGATCGGCGCGTTGTGGACCACGCTCGCGCAATGGCTGATCACGCAGGAAAGCGTGCAGCCCGCGCGCTTCGTCGTGTGGCTCGTCGGCGGCACGTACGGCCGCAGCTGGGGCGAGGTGTCGATGCTGCTGCCGTGGTGCGTGCTCGCGGTGCCGGTGTTCGCGTGGCTCGCGAAACCGCTCGACATGCTCGCGCTCGGTGACGACCAGGCGGCCGCGCTCGGCCTGCCGGTGGCCGCGCTGCGACCGCTCGCGCTGACGATCGCGACGCTCGCCGCGTGCGCGGCCGTCGCGGCGGTCGGGCCGGTCGGCTTCATCGGGCTGATGGCGCCGCACGTCGCGACGATGCTCGGCGCGCGCCGGCATCGCACGCGGCTGTGGCTCGCGGCGGCGTGCGGCGCGCTGATCCTCGGGTTGGCGGATCTCGCGGCGCGCACCGTCGTCGCGCCGCGCGAAGTGCCGGCCGGCGTGCTGACCGCGCTGATCGGCGCGCCGTACCTGCTGGGGCTGCTGATTCTCGAGGGGCGCCGCGCCCGGCGCGCGGGACGATGACGCCGGCGCTCGACGGCGCGCGCGCCACGCGCTTTTCGGCGTTCGCGCCGCCACCGTTCGCCGAACACCTCGACGTCGTGTGGCTCGGCATGCCCGACGACGCGCATGGGCCGGGCCGCGTCGTCGTGCCCGTCAGCGCGTTGCCCGCGCACCGCGACGCCGTGCTCGCCGCGATGGTCGACCATTACGGCGGCGATCCGGCGCAGCATGCGCGCGCGCTGATGTCGCAATGGAGCAAATACTATTTCGGCCGCGCGGCACCGGCCGGTGTCGTCGCCGCGCTGACGCTCGGCCGGCCGCTCGACATGACGCCCGAGCGCACGTTCGTTGCGCTCGACGACGGGATGCCGGCCGCGCTGTATTTCGCGGCGGATGCGCTCGGCGCGCCGTGCGACGATCCCGCGCCGCGCTATGCGGGGCTGATCGCGCATCTCGGCGCGGTGATCGATCTGCTCGCGGCGATGGGCCGCGTCACGCCGCGCGTGCTGTGGAGCAACGCGGGCAATCTGCTCGACTACCTGCTCGATACCTGTCGTTCGTGGCCGTGCGCGGCCGATCCCGTCGGCGACGCGCACTGGCTGTTCGGTTCGACCTGCATGCGTGGCGAATCGAATCCGCTGCGCATGCCCGTGCGCGATGCCGTGCCGCGCTCGCCGCTGCTGCCGACGCCGTTTCGCGCGCGCCGCGTGTGCTGCCTGCGCTACGAAATTCCTGGAGAAACGCAACTGTGTGGAAGCTGCCCCCTGCTACTGACGATGGACGACGCGGCGCTGGCCGAGCAGGACGCGATCCGGTGACGCACGCCGGCCGCCGGCATGCGCTCGGTGCGCTCGCGGCGGCACTCGGCGCCGTGTGCTGCGGTGCATTTCCCGCATCGGCGGCGGCTGCCGTTTCCGCGGCCGGAGGCGCAGGCGGTGCGCACGGCGGCGTGTCGCTGGCCGGCAATCCCGTCGTGTCGCAGGCCAGCGCGAAGATGCCCGTGCGGCCGCAGCGCGTGGTCGCGCTCGACTTCATGTTCGCGGAAAGCGTGATCGCGCTCGACCTCGTGCCGGCCGGGATGGCCGATACGGCGTTCTACCCGGGCTGGCTCGGCTACCGCAGCGAGCAGCTCGCGCACGTGACCGACATCGGCTCGCGGCAGGAGCCGGGACTCGAGGCGATCGCGGCGGTCAAGCCGGATCTCATCATCGGCGTCGGCTTCCGGCATGCGCCGATCTTCGACGCACTCGACCGGATCGCGCCGACGATCCTGTTCCAGTTCAGCCCGAACGTGTCGGAAGGCGGCGTACCGGTCACGCAGCTCGACTGGATGCGGCAGATCTTCCGGACGATCGGTGCGGTGACGGGGCGCGACGCGCGCGCGCAGGCGGTCGAAGCGCAACTCGACGCCGGCATCGCGCGCAACGCGGCGCGGCTCGCGGCCGCCGGCCGCCACGGCGAGCGCGTCGCGCTGCTGCAGGATCTCGGCTTGCCCGATCGTTACTGGGCGTATACGGGCAACAGCACGTCGGCGGGCCTCGCGCGGGCGCTCGGGCTCGATCCGTGGCCGAAGAAGCCGACGCGGGAAGGCACGCTATACGTGACGTCGGCCGATCTGCTGCGGCAGCGCGACCTCGCCGTGCTATTCGTGACCGCGTCGGGGATGGACGTGCCGTTGTCGACCAAACTCGATTCGCCGGTGTGGCGCTTCGTGCCCGCGTTGAAGGACCATCGGATCGCGCTGATCGAGCGCAACATCTGGGGGTTCGGCGGGCCGATGTCGGCGCTGAAGCTGGCCGACGTGATGACCGATACGATGCTGAAGCTGCCGGCCGTGCGTTGAGCGCGCGGTGCGCGTCGAGCCGCAGGCGATGCGACGTTTGACGGGCAGGGCGTTGTGATCGGCCCGACGACGCATGGCGTCCGCCTTTCCTGGTCGCCACACGTCAGCGGCTGAACTCCCCGCTGAAACGACCATCGCCGGCACACTGCCACTGCAGCGTGCCGGCGATTTTTTCATCGACTGTCGTCGTGTTACGCGCTCAGCGCATCGACGCCATCCTGCGCACGCAGGCGCGCCGGTTGCGTGTCGCTGACGATGCGCCCGTTGTCGAGCTTCAGCAGACGGTCGGCGAGATCGAAGTAGCGGTCGTCGTGCGTGATCACGATCACGGCCTTGCCGCGCGCGCGCAGCTCGGGCAGCAATTGTTCGTAGAACACCGCCTTGAACGACGGGTCCTGGTCGGCCGCCCATTCGTCGAACAGGTAGAACGGACGATCTTCCAGGTACGCGACGACGAGCGCGAGCCGCTTGCGCTGCCCGGTCGACAGCGCGCGCGTCGAGAACGCGCCGTCGACCACCTTCACCTTGTGATCGAGCGCGAGTTTCGCGACGAGCGCGTTCGCTCGCGCATCGGCCTGCGCACGCGACGGATCGTCGGGATCGACGATGCCGAGCAGCGCATCGAACAGGTGGAAATCGTTGAACACCGCGCTGAAGCGCTGCCGGTAGGCCGCGCGCTCGCGCCAGCCGATCGTGCGGCCGTCGACCTCGATCGTGCCTTGCTCGGGCTCGTAGAGCCCCGTCAGCACCTTCGCGAGCGTGGTCTTGCCGCTGCCGTTGCCGCCGACGATGAACACGAGCTCGCCCGGCTTGATCGTCAGGTCGATCGGCCCGATGCTGAACATCCGTTCGTCGCGTTCGTGGAAGTACGCGTGCGTGACGCCGCGCAGCGTGACGGCGCCGGCCGGCGGCACGTCGGGCGCATCGGCCGCGGGCGGCACCGTGCGCAGCGCGCCGAACTCGGCCATCACGCCTTCGATCCGCGTGAGCGACACGCGCGCCGCGTTGACGGTCGGCAGGTTGTTCAGCAGGCCGTCGAGCGGCACCAGCATGAACAGGAACACGACGACGTAGCCGGCGGCCGCGGCCGGGTCGGCATGCACGCCGAGCTGCGGCCAGAACGACGCGACGCCGAGGAACACGTAGAACAGGAAGATGATCCAGCCGACCCCGACCGCATACGCGCTGAACGCGCGGCGTCGGTGGTCGCGCACTTCGCCGATTGCGGCGCCGAGCTGGCCGTCGACGAACTGGCGGGCGCGCGCATCGTGCAGCTTCAGCTCCTTCGCGCCGGAGAACAGCGAGCCGAGATAGCCGAACAGGCGGTCCTGCGCGTGGCCGGCGGCTTCGAGCGACGCGATCGCGCGGCGGTCGCCGGTGTGATAGCCGAGCGAGCCGGCGATGATCGCGGCCAGCGCCAGCAGGCACACGGGCCACGACAGCCACGCCAGATAGCCGAGGCAGCCGAACACGATCGAGCCGTGCATGACGAGGTTCGGCAGCGCGAAGAACAGCATCGACACGTTGGTCGCGTCGTCGGTCAGCACCGACTGCACGGGCGCGGCGCCGATCCGCTCGATGTCGCGCAATTCGGCCGCGCCGACGCGCCGCGCCAGATGCACGCGCAGCCGCGCCATCGTGTCCTGCGACAGGCGGGCGAACAGCGTGCCCGACACGATCCGCGTGACGAGCGCGATCACCGCGCACAGCGCGAAGCGCCACGCGAGCGACGCATCGGCGGCGCCCGGTTGCGACAGCGCGCGGTTCAGCGTCGCGACGAGCAGCACGCTCGCGACGCCGTTCAGCACGCAGGCGGTGAGCGCCAGCGTGAGCGACACACGGCTTTCGCGCAGCAGCGCAAGGATCAGGCGCGCCGCGGGGCGGCCGTGGGAAGCGTCGAGGGACGGCGGGGAAGAAGGCTCGTGGGCGGCTGTCATCGGCAACGTCGGTAAAGGGAAGGCAGGCAATCAAGCGGAAACGGCAAATCTGACGCGAAAGCGGCGGGCGGGGGGCGCGCCCCATTCCCGGCTTTCCTCCCTGATAGACGAACGGGCCGCGCAAATATTTAGCCCCATCGTCAAAAAAAGCCGCCGCACGCACTTTGCACGCAAAACGGTAAAAAATCGGCCGCGCCGTTCGTCACACCAGTGAAGCCGCCCCAAGCGGCCCCGAGACTTGGCCGAAGCGGCCGGACCGAAGGACTTCACGCACATGACGAGTTTCCCGACTGCGCTGCATCACCGAATCCGCGAACTGGCGCGCCTCGCGCCCGACGCACCCGCCATCGCGGTGCCTTTCCAGAACGACCTGCGCCTGTCGCGCGGTGCGCTCGACGCACGTGCATCGCAGCTCGCGCGGCAACTGCGCGCGGCCGGTGTCGGCGCCGAAGTGCGGGTCGGCGTGTGCGTCGAGCGTTCGGGCGAACTGTTCGTCGCGCTGCTGGCCGTGCTGAAGGCGGGCGGCGTATTCGTGCCGCTCGATCCGCGCCATCCGGCCGCGCGCCTCGACTGGATCGTGCAGGATGCGCAACTGCGGCACGGCATCGTCGACACCGCCGGCCGCGCGGCGCTCGGCACGCCGTTCGAACACGCGTTCGACGCGACCGCCGACGCATCGGGCGTCGCGCAGGATCACGCGTTCGATGACGACACCGTGGCCGTGCACCCGCGTTCGGCCGCCTACATGATCTACACGTCGGGCTCGACCGGCACGCCGAAGGCGGTGGTCGTCGAGCACGGGCCGCTCGCCGCGCACTGCGACGCGCTTGCCGCCGCGCTGCCGATCGAGGCCGGCGACCGTCTGCTGCATTTCGCGTCGGTCAACTTCGACGCCGCGCACGAATGCTGGCTCGCGCCGCTCGCGGTCGGCGCCGGCATCGTCGTCGCGCCGCCGCAGCCGTTCGCGCCGGTCGACGCGCATGCGCTGATGGTGCGCGAAGCAGTCAACGTCGCCGCGTTTCCGCCTGCGTACCTGCGTGAATTCGCGGCCGTCGCCGCGCGCGACGGCGTGCCGCCGGCATTGCGCGTGCTCGCGTTCGGCGGCGAGGCGCTGCCGCAGCAGGCATTCGAATTCGTGCGCCGCACGTTCCCGGCCGTGCGCCTGATCAACGGTTACGGGCCGACCGAGGCCGTGATCTCGCCGATGCTGTGGCCGGTCGAGCCGGGCGAGACGCCGGTGCTGGCCGCGGACGACGCGTATGCGTCGTTGCCGATCGGTAGCGTGATCGGCCCGCGGGCCGCACGCATCGACGGCGCGGCAGCCGATGGCGTGGGCGAACTGCTGCTCGGCGGTGTGTGCGTCGCCCGCGGTTATCACGGCCGCCCGGCGCTCACGGCCGAACGTTTCGTTCCCGATGCGGACGGTGAGCCCGGCGCGCGCGTTTATCGCACCGGCGACCTGGCACGCCTGCGCGACGACGGCGCATACGATTATCTGGGCCGCCTCGACGATCAGGTCCAGGTGCGCGGCGTGCGCGTGGAGCCGGCGGAAATCGCCGCGTGCCTGCGCTCGCACCCGGCCGTGGCGGACGCGGCCGTCATCGCCGAAACCGCCAACGGGCCGACGCGGCTGATCGCATGCGTCGCGCTGCGCGCGGCGGCCGACGATGCCGCGTTGAAGGCGCACGTGGCCGCGCAGTTGCCGGCTGCGTGGCAGCCGCACCGGTTCGTGCGTTGCGATGCGCTGCCGTACACGCTGAACGGCAAGCTCGACCGTGCCGCGCTGCGCGAGCGGATTGCCGCTGCGCGCGATACGACGCAAGCCGCCGGCGATGCGCCGCGCACGCCGACCGAACGGCAGATCGCCGGTCTCTGGCAGACGCTGCTGGGCCTCGACGTCATGCCGTCGCGCGACGATCGTTTCTTCGCGCTGGGCGCCGATTCGCTCGCCACGATGCAGTTGCAGGCCGCGATTCGTGCGGCCGTTCGTGTGAATCTGCGGCTCGATACGCTGTTCGCCGATCCGGCGCTCGCCGAGCTGGCCGACACGGTCGACCGTGCGGAACGCGAGACCGGCGAACCGCTCGCCACGATTACCGCGCGCCGTGCGCCGGCCGCCGTGGCCGCGCCGTACGTCGATCGCGCGGCATCGCTCGCGCAGCAACGTTTCTGGGTGCTCGCGCAAACGCGCGACGCAAGCGCCGCGTATCACATCGCCGCACACTGGACGATCGACGGCGTGCTCGACCGCGACGCGCTGCAGCGCGCGCTCGATCACGTGATCGGCCGTCACGAAGCGTGGCGCACGACGCTCGTCGACAACGACGACGGCGTCGTGATGCAGCGGATTCATGCGCATTTGCCGGTGTCGATCGCCACGGTCGACCTGCGCGATCAACCGCCGGCCGCCCGCGACGCGCACGCCGCGCGTCTGGCCGAGCGCGATGCGGCCGAGCCGTTCGACCTCGCACGCGGCCCGCTGCTGCGCGCGACGCTGGTCGTGCTCGCCGACGACCGTCACCGGCTGCTGCTGACCGCGCATCACGCGATCACCGACGGCTGGAGCTCGCGCTGCGCGTTCGACGAACTGTCGGCCGCGTATTGCGCGTATGCCGAAGGGCGCGAGCCGTCGCTGCCCGATCTGCCGATCCAGTACGCCGACTACGCGGACTGGCAGCGCGACATGCTGGCCGGCGGCGAGGGCGAGCGTCAGCTCGACTACTGGCGCGGCGCGTTGCGCGACGTGCCGGGCCCGCTCGCGTTGCCGGTCGACCGCCAGCCGGGCGCCACGCGCACGCTGCAGGGCGCCCGCGTGTCGGTGCGCCTGCCCGATGCGGTCGCGGCCGACGTGCGGCAACTCGCACGGGACGCCCAGGCGACCGTCTTCACGGTGCTGCTGGCCGCGCTCGACGCGTGGCTGTCGCGCGTGACCGGTGAAACGGACGTCGTCGTCGCGGTGCCGGTCGCGCATCGCCAGCGCCCCGAAACGCGTGCATTGCTGGGTCTGTTCCTGAATACGGTCGCGCTGCGGGTACGCGTGGCGCCGACGCTGCCGTTCCGCGAGCTCGTCGACGCGGCGCGCACCGCGGCGCTCGATGCGGTCGCGCACCAGGACGTGCCGTTCGAGCGCGTCGTCGATGCGGTGAAGCCGCCCGTCAAGCGCGGCGACGAATGGCTGCGCGTGAAATTCGCGCAGCAGTTCGACGCACGGCACGACAGCGTGCTGCCGCGCGCCACGGCGGTCGCGACGCCGGGGCCCGATCTCGCCGCGCGCTTCGACTTCGCGCTGGATTTCACCGACGATGCGAACGGGATCGAACTGGTCGCGGCCTATGCGACCGACTGCATCGATGCCGATACCGCGCGTGCGTGGCTCGACAGCTATGCGGCGCTCGTCGGCGCGGCCGCGCACGCTCCGCAGCATACGACGGCCGCGCTGCCGTGCGATGCGTCGGCTGCATCGCGCCAGCCGCGCGACGGTCGCGCGCTGCGTATCGAGCATGCCGACATCGTCGCCGCATTCGCGCGGCAGGCGGCTGCCTATCCGCATCGCGTCGCGCTGTCGGATGCATCGACTTCGCTGACGTTCGCGGAACTCGACGACGCATCGAACCGCATCGCACGGGCACTGGCACAACGCGGCGTGGCCGCCGAAGCGGCCGTCGTGGTCTGCATCGAGCGCTCGACACGGTTCGTCGTCGGCCTGCTCGGCGCGCTGAAAGCCGGCGCGCTCGCCGTGCTGCTCGATCCCGCCCAGCCCGCCGCGCGTCTCGCCGCGGCTGCCGCCGACTGCGACGCGCGCTGGGCGCTCGTCGCGGAACCGGCCGCGTGGCCAGCCGGCATCGACGCGCAGCCGCTCGACGTCGACGCGCTCGCGCAGGACGCGACGCTCGCTCATGCGGCCGGCGTGCGCGTTGCGCCGCACCCGGAACAGGGTGCATACCTGATCTATACGTCCGGCTCGACCGGCACGCCGAAGGGCGTCGTCGTATCGCATGGCGCGCTGGCCGACTACGTGCAGGGGATGCTCGACGAACTCGCGTTCGCGCCCGATGCGTCGTTCGCAATGGTGTCGACGGTCGCGGCCGATCTCGGCCACACGACGCTGTTCGGCGCATTGTGCGCGGGCCGTACGCTCCATCTGCTGCCGGCCGCTTGCGCATTCGATCCTGACCTGTTCGCCGACGAAATGCGCCGCCGTGAAGTCGGCGTGCTGAAGATCGTGCCGAGCCATCTGCAGGCGTTGCTCGACGCGCGCGTGCCGGCCGACGTGCTGCCGCGCCACGCGCTCGTGACGGGCGGCGAAACGCTCACGTGGGCGCTCGTCGCGCGCCTGGCCGCGCTCGCGTCGGCGTGCCGCGTGATCAACCATTACGGGCCGACCGAAGCGACGGTCGGCGCGCTCGCGTGCGATACGGCGTCGATTGCCGCCGACGCGCGCGATCCCGCGAGCGGCGTGCCGCTCGGGCTGCCGCTGCCGAATGCGCGCGCGCTGGTGCTCGACGCGTTCGGCGCGTGCGTGCCGGCCGGCGCGACGGGCGAGCTGTATCTGGGCGGGCCGGGCGTCGCGCGCGGCTACCTCGGACGCCCGGCGCAAACCGCCGAGCGCTTCGTGCCCGATCCGTTCACGCCCGGCGCACGGCTGTATCGCACGGGCGACCGCGTACGGCTGCGTACGGACGGACGCCTCGCGTTCCTCGGCCGGATCGACGATCAGGTGAAGATTCGCGGCTACCGCGTCGAGCCGGGCGAGGTGAGTGCGGCCGTGCGTGCGGCCGGCCCGATCGCGCAGGCCGAAACGCTCGCGATCGAGCACGATGGCCGCCTGCGGCTCGCGACCTTCGTCGTGATGCGCGACGGCGCGGCATTCGACGAAGCCGCGGTGCGCGCGGCGCTCGCCGCGAAGCTGCCCGACTACATGGTGCCCGCGCAGTTCGTCGCACTGGCGCGCCTGCCGGTGACCGCGAACGGCAAGATCGATCGCGCGGCGTTGCGCGAACTCGCAGCCGTGCCGGTTGTAGTCGCATCCAGCGATGCGCCGCAGGGCGCGGTCGAAACGGTGCTCGCCGACGTCTGGCAGGCCGTGCTGAAGGCGCCGAAGGTCGGACGCGACGACAACTTCTTCGAACTCGGCGGCGATTCGATCCTCGTGCTGCAGGTGATCGCCCGTGCGCGCAAGCGCGGCGTGCGCTTCACGCCGAAGCAACTGTTCGACGGGCCGACCGTCGCCGAACTCGCGCGCGTGGCGAAAACCGACGACACGGCCGTTGCCGCGCAGCCGGCGAGCGCGGTTCCGACCGCGACTGCGGCTGCCACGGCCTCGCCGGCTGCCGCCGCGATCCTGACGCCCGCGCAGCAGCGCTTCTTCGCGCTCGATATCCCGCACCGCGGCCACTGGAACCAGTCGGTGTCGTTCGATGTGCGGGGCGCGTTCGATGCAGACGCATTCGCCCGCGCATTCGACGCGGTGCTCACGCATCACGATGCATTCCGCCAGCGCTTCGCACGCGGCGCCGACGGCACGTGGCACGCGAGCGATGCGGCGAAACCGTACGATGCGCTGCCGTTCGTGGAAGTCGCCGCACGCGACGACGCCGACGCGCTGGCACGCTTCGACGCGCTGCAGCGCCGTCTCGACCTCGGCAACGGGCCGCTCGCGTGCGCGTGCGCGGCACGGCTGCCGGACGGTTCGACCCGGCTTTATCTCGCGATTCACCACGCGATCGTCGATGGCGTGTCGTGGCGCATCCTGCTCGACGACCTGGACAGCGCCTATCGCGCCGCATGCGAGCGCACGCCGGTTCGCCTGTCGCAGCCCGGCCTGCGCGCGGACGCCTGGGCCGCACGGCTCGCCCGCGCGGCAACGGAACCGGCGTCGCCGTTCGCGGCCGAAGCCGCCTACTGGGCCGGCATGGCACAGGGCGACGACATCGTGGCCGATCACCCCGACGCGGCGGCGACGAACGCCGATGCGGCCGTCGTCGTGCAGACGATCGACGCGGCATTGACGCGCGCCGCGCTGACCGACGCGCACGCGGCCTATCGCACGCAGACGATCGAGCTGCTCGGCGCGGCGCTCGCGCTGGCGCTGGCCGGCGCGCGCGGCGCCGCATCGTGCCGGGTCGAACTGGAAGGACACGGCCGCGAAGCGCTGTTCGACGATGCGGACGCCAGCCGCACGATCGGCTGGCTGACGAGCCATTACCCGGTGACGCTGCCGGTCGCAGCGACGGCCCGCGACACGCTGTGCGCGGTCAAGGACACGCTGCGCGCGGTGCCGCACAAGGGGCTCGGCTTCGGCGTGCTCGCACACTATGGCGATGCAGCCACGCGCGCGGCGCTGGCCGCCGTGCCGCGCCCGCGCGTCACGTTCAACTATCTCGGCCAGTTCGACGCGCCGCGCGATGCGACACTCGTCCCGCGCTTCGGCGGCACGGGCATCGAGCGCGATCCCCGAGGGCCGCTCGGCAACACGCTCGCGATCCATGCGTACCTCGACACGGACGGCGACGGCGCGCGCACGCTGAAGGTCCATTGGGTCTACGGTGCGCCGCAATTCGAACGCGCGACGATCGACGCATTCGCCGAACGCTTCGCGGCCGCGCTGCGCGAACTCGTCGACGCCTGCGCGTCACGCGTCGCGCATCGCGGCGCCGGCGCGACGCCCGGCGATTTCCCGCTCGCGCAGGCCGCCGGCCTCACGCAGGGCGCGATCGAACACGCGCCGCTCGACTGGCGCACGATCGACGACGTGTATCCGCTGTCGCCGATGCAGCAGGGCATCCTGTTCCATGCGCTGTTCGCGCCCGGCCACGCGAGCTACGTGAACCAGCTCGTCGCGACCGCGACGGCGCTCGACGCCGACCGGCTCGCGGCCGCGTTCGACGCGTCCATCGCGCGTCACGACATCCTGCGCACGAGCGTGATGCCGGACGAAGCCGCGCCGCTGCAGTGCGTGCATCGTCACGCGCGCATGCCGGTCGAACAGCTCGACTGGCGCACGCGCGGCGACACGCTCGACGCCGATTTCGACGCCTGGCTCGCGGCCGACCGCACGCGCGGCTTCGACTGGCGCGAGCCGCCGCTGATGCGGCTCACGCTGATCCGCGTGACGGACGACGCGTGGCGGGTCGTCTGGACGCGTCACCACGTATTGCTCGACGGCTGGAGCACCGCGCGCCTGCTCGCCGACGTGCTGCGCGACTATCGCGACCCGGACGCCGTGTCGCCGTTCGCGAGCCGTCCGGCATTGCGCTATCGCGATTTCATCGCATGGCTCGGCACGCGTGACCGCGATGCCGACGAGCGCTTCTGGACCGGGCGCCTGGCACGGCTCGACGCACCGACGCTGATCGCGGAACGCACGGCCGACCGCGCGGAAGCCGAGATGGTCACGTGGCGCGCGACGCTCGATGCCGACACGATGACGCGCGTCGCGCAGACCGCCCGCGCGCTGAAGCTGACCGTCAACACGCTGGTGCAGGGCGCGTGGGCGCTCGCGCTGCAACGGATGACGCACCAGCCGGCCGTCGCGTTCGGCGCGACCGTCGCGGGCCGTCCCGATGCGCTCGCGGACGTCGATTCGGTGCTCGGTCTTTTCATCAACACGCTGCCGGTCATCACCGCGCCGGCGCCGCAGCAACGTGCGGCCGACTGGCTGCACACGCTGCAGCGCGAGAACGCGGCCGCCGCCGAACACGCGCACACGCCGCTCGCCGACATCCAGCGCTGGGCGCGCGGGTCGGGCGGCGCACTGTTCGACACGCTGGTCGTGTTCGAGAACTATCCGGTCGACGAGTCGGTGCGCGACGCCGATCCGCGCGCGCTGGCGTTGAGCGGCGTGCGCAGCATCGAAGCGACCGATTTCGCGCTGACGCTCGTGATCGAGAGCGGCGCCGAACTGACGATCGACTACGGGTACGACACCGCACGCGTCGATGCGCGTCAAGTCGAGACCTGGCATCGCGCGTTTGCCTGCGCGCTCGATGCGCTGGCCCGCACGCCGGACGCGCGGCTCGGCACGTTGTCGATCGCCGATGAGGCGACCCGCGACGCGCTGGTACGTGCGCAGGACACCGCGCGGACCTGGCCGCCCGGGCAACGGCAGCCGCTGCACCTGCAATTCGTCGATGCGGCACGCGCGACGCCCGACGCGATCGCACTCGAGTACGCGGACACTCACGGCCGCGTGCAGCGCGCGACCTATCGCGAACTCGACGCCGCCACGTCGCGCATCGCGGCCGCGCTGCGCCGGCGCGGCGTGCGGCCCGACACACCGGTCGCGCTGTGCGTCGAGCGTTCGTTCGACATGGTGATGGCGCTCGTCGGCGTGCTGAAGGCCGGCGCCGCGTACCTGCCGGTCGATCCCGACTATCCGGCCGAGCGCATCGCATACCTGCTGCGCGACGCGCGGCCGGCCGTCGCGATCACGCAGGCGCATCTGCGCGAGCAGGTCGAGGCCGCGCTGGGCGAGGGCGCCGACACGCAGTTGCTGACGGTCGCGGATCTGCTGGCCGACGAAGCGGACGATGTCGCCGATGAAACCGCGGCGATCGACGACGCGCAGCTCGCGTACCTGATCTACACGTCCGGCTCGACCGGCAAGCCGAAGGGCGCCGGCAACACGCACGGCGCGCTCGCGAACCGGATCGCGTGGATGCAGCATGCGTACCGGCTGACGGGCGACGACGTCGTGCTGCACAAGACGCCGTTCGGCTTCGACGTGTCGGTGTGGGAATTCGTGTGGCCGCTCGCGATCGGTGCGAAGCTCGCGATCGCCGCGCCCGGCGACCACCGCGATCCGGCGCGTCTGGCTGCCGCAATCCACGCGCACGGCGTGACGGTGCTGCATTTCGTGCCGTCGATGCTCGCCGCGTTCGCCGCGCATCTCGACGATTTCTCGGCCGCCGCGCAATGCGACAGCGTGCGCCTGATCGTCGCGAGCGGGGAGGCGCTGGCGCCCGAGCTCGTCGCGAAGATGGCGCGCCTGTTGCCGAACGCGACGCTCGTGAACCTGTACGGGCCGACCGAGGCCGCGATCGACGTGTCGCACTGGACCTGCGGGCCCGACGACGCGCAAGCGGTCGCGGTGCCGATCGGCCATCCGATCGCGAACCTGCAACTGCACGTGCTGGATGCCGCGTGGCAGCCGGTGCCGGCCGGCGCGACCGGCGAACTGTATCTCGCGGGCGCGGGCCTCGCGCGCGGCTATCTCGGCCGTCCCGCGCTGACCGCCGAGCGGTTCGTACCCGATCCGTTCGTGCCGGGCGCCCGCATGTACCGCACCGGCGACCTCGCGCGCCGGCGCGCGGACGGCGCGCTCGACTACCTCGGCCGGGTCGACACGCAGGTGAAGCTGCGCGGCCAGCGGATCGAGCCGGGCGAGATCGAGGCGCTGCTGCGCGCGGCGCCGGGCGTCAACGATGCGGTCGTGATCGTGCGCGACGAGCAACTGATCGGCTATGTCGCCCGCGGCGAGGCCGGCCCGCTCGACCGTGCGGCGCTGCTCGACGCGCTGCGCGCGCAACTGCCGGCGTACATGGTGCCGTCGCAGCTGATCGAGCTCGACGCATTGCCGGTCACGCCGAACGGCAAGTGCGATCGCCATGCGCTACCCGCGCCGGTGCGTGAAGCGGCCGACGCCGTCGAACTCGCGACCGACACCGAGCGCGCGCTCGCCGACATCTGGCAACGCGTGCTGCACGTGGACGCGATCGGCCGCGACGGCGATTTCTTCCTGCTCGGCGGCCATTCGCTGCTCGCGACGCAGGCCCACGCGCAGGCCAACCTGCACTGGGGCCTGGCGCTGCCGCTGCGCACGCTGTTCGACACGCGCACGCTGGCGCGCTGCGCGGAAGCGATCGACGCGGCCTGCGCGGCACGCGGCGCGACCGATGCGGCGAGCGCAATCGACGCGCTGCTCGGCGAACTGGAAACCCAATAAGGACGACGGATGACGAAGGTGCAACCCGACTGGCTCGCGCTCGCGACGCGTTTCGCGCAACTGCCCGACGCGCAGCGCGCGGTCTTCATCGACAAACTCGGCGCGGCCGGCATCGACTTTCGCGTGCTGCCGATCCCGCCGCGCACGCCGCGTACCGACCGCGTGCCGGCGTCGTTCGCGCAGACGCGGCTGTGGCTGCACGCGCGGCTGATCGATGCGCCGGACGCGTATCACATCACCGAGCGCCTGGCGCTGACGGGCCCGCTCGACGTACATGCGCTGCGCCTCGCGTGCGACGCACTGATCGCGCGCCACGAAGCGCTGCGTACGACTTTCGACGAAGCGCAGGACGGCGTCGCGCAGACGATCCACGCACCGCTGCGCTGCCCGTGGCGCGAAACCGATCTCGAAGCGTTGCCGGACGCGCAACGCGTAGCGCGCGCGGAAGCCGTCGCGACGGCCGACGAGGCCGAACCGTTCGATCTCGGCACGGCGCCGCTCGTGCGCGCGCATCTGGTGCGCTTCGACGCGACGCATCACTGGCTCGCGCTGACCGTCCATCACATCGTGTCGGACGGCTGGTCGTCGGGCGTGATGCTGTCCGAACTCGCCGCGTTCTATCGTGCGTATGCGTCGGGCGAACCGGTGCCGCTCGCGCCGTTGCCGATCCAGTATGCCGACTACGCGCTGTGGCAGCGCCGCTGGCTCGATGCCGGCGAGCGCGACCGTCAGCTCGCGTTCTGGCGCGAACGGCTCGATCCGCAGCGCGGTGTGCTGACGCTGCCCGGCGCGAGCGCCCGGCCGGCCCGGCGCAGTGCGCGCGGCGCGCGTCATGTGTTTTCGCTCGACGCGCGCCTCGGCGCGCAGCTGCGCGCGTTCGCGGCCGCATCCGGCGCGACGCCGTTCGCGGTGCTGCTCGCCGCGCTCGATGCGCTGCTGGCGCGCGCGACCGGCGACGCGCGGATCTGCGTCGGCGTGCCGGCCGCGAACCGCGAGCGCGCGGAAGTCGCCGGCCTGATCGGCTTCTTCGTCAACACGCTGGCGATCGACGTCGACGTGCCCGCGCACGGCGATTTCTCGTCGCTGGTCGAACGCACGCAGCGCGCGCTCGTCGACGCGCAGATGCACCAGGACGTGCCGTTCGAACAGGTGGTCGACGCGCTCGGCGTGCCGCGCAGCGCGAGCCACCATCCGCTGTTCCAGGTGATGGCCGCGTATGGCGAACGCCGCGCGCTGCCGGCGCTCGGCGCGGCGTCGGCCGCGTTGCTGCCGTCCGGCACGCCGTCCGCGAAGTTCGACCTGACGCTGTCCGTCGAAGCGACGCCGGACGGCACCTTCGACGCCGCCTTCATCTACGCGCTCGACCTGTTCGATGCGGACGCGATCGCACGGCTGGCCGCGCGCTTCGTCACGCTGCTGACCGATGCGCTCGCGCGTCCCGATCTGCCGATCGGCGATCTCGACTGGCTGCCGGCCGACGAACGTGCGCAGCTGTTCGCATGGAACGCGTCGGCCGGCGCGACCGATGCCGAGCCGTTCGTGCCGGTGCATGCACGCATCGCCGCGCATGCGCACGCACGGCCCGACGCACGCGGCGTCGCCGACGTCGATCGCGCGTTGACGCGCGGCGAAGTCGATGCCCGCGCGGCGCGCCTCGCGCGCCATCTGGTGGCGGCCGGCGTGCGGCCCGAGATGCGCGTCGGCGTCGCGCTGCAGCGTTCGGTCGACCTGCTCGTCGCGCTGATCGCGGTGCTGAAGTCGGGCGCCGCGTTCGTGCCGCTCGATCCGGCGCATCCGCGCGAACGGCTCGCGCAGATCGTCGGCGACGCGAACATCGCGCACGTGCTGACCGACGGCGCGAGCGCCGCGTCGTTGCCCGAATTGCCGGAACTGCGCGTGTGGCGCGCGGACGCAATCGATACGCTCGACGAAGCCGCGCACGTCGCGCTGCCGGACGTGCTGCCCGGCCATGCGGCGTATGCGATCTACACGTCGGGTTCGACCGGCAAGCCGAAGGGTGTGATCGTCGACCACGCGTCGTTCGCCCTGCATTGCGCGGCGATCGCCGAGCGCTACGGCGCGGGCGAGAACGACGTGTTCCTGCTGTTTCAGTCGGTCAATTTCGACGGCGCGCACGAAGGCTGGTTTTCGCAATACATGTCGGGCGCCGCGGTGTCGGTGACGGCCGACGTGCTGTGGCCGCCCGCGCAGACCTGCGCGATGATGATGCGCGACGGCGTGACGATGACCTACGTGCCGCCCGGCTGCGCGGCACAGCTCGCCGAATGGGCGCTCGCGCACGGCGCACCGCCGACGCTGCGTTCGCTGACCGTCGGCGGCGAGGCGACGTCGCGCGAGGCGTTCGCGATGCTGCGCCGCGCGCTGCCGAATGTGCGCGTGGTCAACGGTTACGGCCCGACCGAAACGGTCATCACGCCGACGCTGTGGATGTTCCGGCCCGGCGACGATCTCGCGAAACTCGGCGATGCCGCGTATCTGCCGATCGGCACGCTGGTCGGCGCGCGCACCGCGCACGTGCTCGACGCGCGGCTGCATCCGCTGCCGGTCGGCGTGATCGGCGAACTGTACCTGGGCGGCGAGGGCATCGGCGTCGCGCGCGGCTATCTCGATCGCCCGGCGCTGACGGCCGAGCGTTTCGTGCCCGATCCATACGGCGCGCCGGGCGCGCGGCTGTACCGTACCGGCGACCTCGTGCGGCGCCGCGCGGACGGCGTGTTCGATTTCATCGGCCGCGTCGATCACCAGGTGAAGCTGCGCGGCCTGCGCATCGAACTCGGCGAAATCGAAGCGCAGCTCGCCGCGCACGACGCGGTGCGCGAAGCCTGCGCGGTCGTGCACGGGCAGGGCGCGCTCGCGCAGCTCGTCGCGTATGTCGAATTGACCGCGGAGGCGCAGGCGGCCGCGCAGCCGGTCGAAGCCGCGACGCTCGACGCGCACCTGCGCCGCACGCTGCCCGATTACATGGTGCCCGCGCAACTGATCGTGCTCGATGCGCTGCCGCGCAACGCGAACAGCAAGGTCGACCGTGCGCGGCTGCCGGCGCCGGTGCGTGTCGAACGCGCGTACGAGGCGCCGCACGACGGCGACGAAGCCGCGCTCGCGGCGATCTGGTGCGACGTGCTGAACCTGGAACGCGTCGGCCGCGGCGATCACTTCTTCGATCTCGGCGGCCATTCGCTCGCGGCCGTGCGTGTCGCGACGCGCGTGGCCGAACGGCTCGGCCGCGACGTGCCGGTGCGTGCGCTGTTCGAGGCGCCCGTGCTCGCGCAATACGCGCGGCAGGTGGCCGATGCGCCGCGCGCCGCGCATACCGGCGCCACGGCGCCAGGCGTCGCCGTGGTCAAACCGGACGCCCACGGCGTGTGGCCGCTGTCGCCCGCGCAGCTCGGCCTGTGGTTCCTGTGGCGCGCGCAGCCGGACAGCGCCGCGTACAACATTCCGGTTGCGTTGCGCGTGCGCGGGCCGCTCGATGTCGATGCGCTGCGCGCCGCGTTCGCGGAGGTGGCCGCCGGGCATCCGGCGCTGCGGGCACGGCTCGTCGTCCGCGACGGCGCGCTGCCGGGCCAGCGGATCGACGCAGACGTTGCCGTCGCGCTGCCGGTGATCGACCTGTCGACGCAAGCCGATGCACTGGCCCGCGCGGCCGCGCTGACCGATGAGGATGCGCTCGCGCCGTTCGACCTCGCGACCGACGCGCCGCTGTGGCGCGCCCGCGTGCTGCGGCTCGCGGCGGACGATCACGTGCTGTCGGTGACGATCCACCACATCGTGTCGGATGGCGAATCGATCGAGCTGTGGCTCGACGCGGTGCGCGCCCGCTATGTCGCCCGCGTGCAAGGCAGCGCCGTGCCGGCCGACGAAGCCGATCAACCGGCCGTCCAACTGGCCGTCCAACCGGCCGTCCCGCTCGTGCTCCCCGCGCCGTGCCATCCGGCGCGTGTCGCGTACTGGCGCGATGCGCTCGCCGATCTGCCGTCGCGCGTGCTGCCACAGCGCGCCGACGCGCCGGCGGTGCCGCAATGGCGCGCGGCCCGCATCGCGTTCGAATTCGATGCGCAGCTGATTCGCGCGGCACGCGACGCCGCGTCGGCCTCGCACGCGACGTTGCCGATGCTGCTGCACGCGGCGCTCAACACCGCGCTGTTCCGCGCGACGGGCGTGGCCGACCAGCCGGTCGGCGTGCTCGCGTCGACGCGCGAGCTCACCGGCGACGCGGCCCGCGCGGCGCTCGGCCTGTTCATCAACTCGGTCGTCGTGCGCACGCGGATCGACCCGGCCGCGCGCCGCGCGGACGTGCTCGCGCAGGTGCGCGACACGGCGCTCGCCGCGTATGCGCATGCCGACGTGCCGTTCGCCGACGTCGTGGCCGCGCTGCGCGCGCCGCGCGCCGCGCAGGCCAATCCGCTGTTCCAGGTGATGTTCAACTACCTGCGCCCGACCGGTGCCGCCGCACGCGACTGGGCCGGCCTGTCGCTGACCGAATTCGACGACGTGCGCCATCGCGTCGTGTTCACGCTGGAGCTGGACGTCGTCGAGCATCCGGACGGCCGCGTGAGCGCCGCGTTCTCGTATGCGGACGAACTGCTCGCGCGCGACTTCGTCGAGGCGCTCGTCGAGCTGTACCACGACGAAGTCGCGCGTTTCGCCGGCGCGTCGGAAGCGGCGCTCGGCGCGCCCGATGCCCGTGCAGCCGCGCAGGCTGCGTTCGGCGCCCACGCCAACGCGGTAACGCGGCCCGACGCCATGCCGTCGCATGCGGCCGCCGTGCTCGCCGCGCTGTGGTCGGACACGTTCGCGACGGCCGCCCCCGAGCCCGATGCGGATCTGTTCGAAGCCGGCGCGACGTCGTTCGACGTCGTGCGCTTCGTCGACGCGGCCGGCCGCGCCGGTCATGCGCTGACGGTCGCCGACGTGTTCGCGGCGCCGACGCTCGCGGCACTCGGCGCGCGGCTCGACGCCCAGGCGGAAACGGGGCAGGAGGCGCGCCATGCTGGCTGAGGTCCGTCCGGACGGATTCACGATGCTCGATACCTACCGCCTCGCATTCGCGGACGGCCTGTTCGCCGTGCGCGACGGCGCGGAAATCCGCGTCGCGCACGGCGACGGCATCGGCGCGCAGTTGCTGCGCGCGCAGCTCGGCGACGACGGCGCGCTGCGCCTCGTCGCCTACAACCATCGCGCGGCGCCGGCCGACCAGCGGCGGGCGCTGCTGGCCGCACTGGCCGCGGCGTTTTCGGACAGCGCGTGCCACGCGGCGATCCGGCTCGACCCGGCCGCCTGGCCGGCGGTCGCGCTCGACGCGCTGCGTGCGAGCGGCGTGCTCGCCGACGGCGGCCGCTGCCTGCGCGATGGCTGGGCGCAGCAGGCCGACCTGTGGCGCGTCGGTCTGCATTTGCCGTGCGCGACGCTGCCGACGATCACCGACGGCCGGCGTCATCCGCGCCGGCCGCCCGCGCCGCGCGGCGAGGTCTACGCGCGCGACCTGCCGGCGCTCGGCGTGCGCTTCACGCTGCGCGGCTGGCAGCCGGTGGAGGACGCGGAGCGGCTCGCCCGCTGGTTCGACGAGCCGCGCGTGCGCGACGGCTGGCCGGGCGCACCGCCCGCGCAACGCGGCGCGGAAGACCGGCAGTTGCAGGAAGCCGATCCGCATGTGACGCCGCTGATCGGCTGTTTCGACGGCGAGCCGTTCGCGTATTTCGAGGCGTTCTGGCTGAAGGAGGACGCGCTCGGGCCGCACGTCGCGGCGCGCGACTACGACCGCGGGCTGCGGATGCTGGTCGGCGAGTCGCGCTGGCGCGGCCCGCACCGCGTGGCCGGCTGGCTGCCGTGCGTCGTGCATTACCTGTTTCTCGACGACCTGCGTACCGAAGCGGTCGGCTGTGCCGTGCCGGCCGGCCACACGCGGGTTGCCGACCATCTCGCGCGGCATGGCTTCGCGCGGCAGCGCCGTCTCGCGCTGGCCGACGCACAGCCGCTGTGGATGCGCACGCTGCGCGAGACGTTCTTCTCCGGCCGTCACGTCTGACGGGCCGGATTCACCGACAAGGGAGCTGAGACATGCAGAGAGAAACCGTATTCGACCTGATCGGCGTCGGCTTCGGGCCGTCGAATCTGGCGCTGGCCGTGCGCCTCGCGGAGCGCGGCGGCGCGCACACGCTCGCCCATTGCTTCGTCGAGCGTCAGCCGGCATTCGGCTGGCATCGCGGGATGCTGCTCGACGACTGCCGGATGCAGATCTCGTTTCTGAAGGATCTCGTCACGATGCGCGATCCGAAAAGCCGCTACACGTTCATCAACTACCTGTTCGAACGCGGCCGGCTGAACGAATTCGTCAACCTGAAGAACTTCTATCCGACCCGCGTCGAATTCCACGACTACCTGAGCTGGGTAGCCGACGCGTTCGACGATCGCGTCCACTACAGCGAAACGGTGCTGGGAATCGAGCCGGTGCGCGGCGACGGCGCGAGGATCGACGCGCTGCGCGTGCTGTCGCGCGACGCGGCCGGCCACGAGCGCCAGCGCGTCACGCGCGCGCTGTCGGTCGGCGTCGGCGGCACGCCGGCGATTCCCGATGCGTTCGCCGCGCTCGGCCGCGACCGCATGATCCATTCGTCGTCGTACCTGACCGACATCGACCGGCTCGTCGCGTCGCCCGACGGCGAGCGCCGCCGCGTCGCGGTGATCGGCGCGGGGCAGAGCGCGGCCGAGGTGTTCATCGACCTCGCGCGCCGTTTCCCGCACGTCGACGCGAACCTCGTGATGCGCGCCGGCGCCCTGAAACCGGCCGACGACAGCCCGTTCGTCAACGAAATCTTCAGCCCCGAATTCACCGACGTCGTCTACGCGCAGCCGCAGGACGCGCGTCGCGCGCTGCTCGAGCGCTATCGCGACACGAACTACGCGGTGGTCGACCGGCCGCTGATCGAACAGATCTACGAAATGCTGTACCTGCAGCGCATCGACGGCACGCCGCGTCACGCGCTGCTCGCGAACAGCGCGATCGAGGCCGCGGTGCGCACCGCCGACGGCCGTATCGAGCTGACGCTGCGCGACCGGATGAGCGGCGCCACGCGCGTCGAGCGCTTCGACGCGCTCGTGCTCGCGACCGGCTACCGCCGCGACACGCATTCGGCGCTGCTCGAAGGGCTCGCGCCGCACCTGGGCGATGCGCTCACGCGCGGCGACGTGACGCGCGACTACCTGCTCGCGACGCCCGAGCACTTCGCGCCGCGCATCTACCTGCAAGGCTGCTGCGAAGACAGCCACGGCCTGTCCGACACGCTGCTGTCGGTCCTGGCGCGCCGTGCGGACGAAATCTGCGCGTCGCTCGAAAACGGGATCGCGCCCGCGCACGATGAAGGCGTGGCCCGGGCCACGCACGAAAAACGACTGAATAACGGGGTGAGCGCAGGCCGGATGGCTTTCGCTCTTTGACAAAGGCGCGGTCGGAGACCGCATGAAAAAACTGGAGCAGAAGAAGATGGAGTGGGCAACAGGCACGCGTTTGCGTGCGATCGCAGCCGCGGCAAGCGTGGCGTTCGGTACGGCGGCGGCAGGGCACGCATACGCCCAGACGGCGCCGGCCGTGAACGCGGGCGCCGCGGCGTCGGCCAGCAGTGCGCAAAACGGCGCGACGACGAATCCGTCGACCGGCGCGCAAAACGGCACGCTGCCGGCGATCACCGTCAACGCGGCCTCGGCAGGAGACGGCACGGTCGGGCTCGTCGCGAAGCGCAGCACGACCGGCACCAAGACCGACACGCCGCTCAACGAGATCCCGCAGACGATCAACGTCGTCACCGCGCAGCAGATCGAGATGACCGGCGCCACCGACGTGAACGCGGCGCTGCGCTACGTGCCGGGCTTCTCGTCGTACGGTTCGGACAACCGCTCCGACTGGTACGCGGCGCTGCGCGGCTTCACGCCGACCGCCTACGTGAACGGGCTGCAGGTGCCGAACACGATCAACCTCGCGAGCTGGCGCGTCGATCCGTACATGATCGACAGCATCAGCGTGCTGCGCGGGCCGACCTCGGTGCTGTACGGCGCGGGCGATCCGGGCGCGATCATCGACGTGCACACCAAGCTCGCCGACGGCGAGCGCGTGCGCGAAGCGGGTGTGCAGATCGGCAACTATGCGCGCAAGCAGTTCATGATCGACGTCGGCGACAAGCTCGACCCGGACGGCAAGTATGCGTACCGGTTCGTCGGCGTCGCACGCGACGGCAACGCGCTGACCGGCCCGAACAACGACCAGCGCGTCGCGCTCGCGCCGTCGTTCCGCTGGCGCCCGGACGCCGATACGTCGCTGACGCTGTCCGCGACCTACCTGCAGGACTGGGGCGACATCTCGTCGAACTTCCTGCCCGCGCAGGGCACGGTGCTGCCGAACCCGAACGGCCAGATCAACAAGGACATCTACGAAGGCGACGGCAACTTCAACTACTACCGCAAGAAGCAGTGGTCGATCGGTTACCAGTTCGAGCGCAACCTGACGCCGGCCTGGACGTTCCGTCAGAACACGCGCCTGATGCACCTGTCGCTCGACAATGCGTCGGTGTTCGCCAACGGCTTCGCCGGCGACAGCCTGACCGACGTATCGCGCTGGGCCGGCCTGTTCCAGATGAACTACAGCCGCTTCGACATCGACAACAACCTCGAGGGCCGCTTCGCGACGGGCCCGCTGCAGCATACGCTGCTGCTCGGCTTCCAGTACAACCGCCAAACCGCGACCGACAGCGAATGGCTCGCCGCCGCGCCGACGCTGAATCTTTACAACCCGGTGTATACGCCCGTCACGATGGGCGTGTTCTCGGATCCGGACGCCACGAGCCGCACCAACACGTACACGACGATGAACACGTTCGGGCTGTACGCGCAGGACCAGATCAAGTGGAACCGCTGGACGCTGACGCTCGGCGGCCGCGAGGACTGGGTCAACATGCGGCAGGACGACCGCGCGGCGGGTACGTCGACGAAGGCGGACGTCACGGCGTTCACCGGCCGCGTCGGCCTCACGTACCAGGGCGATTACGGGCTGTCGCCGTACATCAGCTACGCGACGTCGTTCAATCCGCTGATCGGCGTGAACCTGCTCGGCGGCGGGCTGCCGCAACCGACGCGCGGCAAGCAGATCGAAGCCGGCCTGCGCTGGCAGCCGCCCGGCAAGAACCTGATGCTGAACGCGGCGATCTACCAGATCAACCAGACCAACGGGATCACGCCGGCGCTGCCGAGCCAGGATCCGGGCGGCACGAAGTCGGTGCAGTCGGGCGAGGTGCGCTCGCGCGGGATCGAGCTGAGCGCGACCGGCAAGGTCACGCCGAACCTGTCGGTGGTCGCGTCCTATGTCTACCAGGACGTGAAGGTCATCCAGGCCAACGACGTCTCGCTGAACAACTGGCCGGTCGACATTCCGCGGCCGCGCCAGATGGCGTCGCTGTGGACCGACTGGACCTGGCACACGGGGCCGCTCGCCGGCTTCGGCCTCGGCGGCGGCATTCGCTACCAGAGCGCGTCGGCCGGTGCGGCCGACAACTCGCTGACGGTATCGAGCGTCACGCTGTTCGACGCGGGCGTGCATTACGACACGCGTAACTGGCGCTTCGCGGTGAACGGGACGAACCTGTTCAATCGCCACTACATCAGCGGTTGCCAGTCGACGAACGTCTGCATTTTCGGGACCGACCGCACCGTGATCGCGACCGCGAAATACAACTGGTGACGTCGCGCGCCGCGGCGCGCCGGCCGGCCTCGCGGCCGGTGCAGGTGGGCCGCGGCGCCGTCGTCCGCTTTTTCCACGACGCATCCATGCCGAAGAAAAATCTCGTCTACATCCAGTCGCTGCGCAACGGCGCGGCCGATCGCGCCGGCCAGCCGGTCGCTTATCGCGGCGGCACGCGCTACATGAAGGCGCCGCTCGAATTCCTCGTCGAGCGCCTGAACGATTCGCCGCTCGGCGAACGCTACACGCTCCAGGGCGTGATCGTCGACGACGACGAAGGCTCGCCTGCCGACCGCGCGAAAGTGGCCGACTACGGGTTCGCACGCACGCCGGGCCGCCCGTGGATCCTGCCGGAAGGCCTGACGGTGCAGGGCCGGCCGGTCGACGCGCTGTTCTGTTCGATCCCGTCGACGTACCGGCGGCTGCCGCGCGACGCACGTGAGCGCGTGGCCGGCAAACAGGCGTTCGAGCGCCGCCTGCTCGAGCGCCTGCTGGAACTCGACGCCGACATCGTCGTGCTCGACGGGCTGCTCGTGATCCTCGACGAACTCGTGCGGCCGGGCGCGCGCTTTCACCGGCGCATCGCGAACATCCACCCGGGCATCACGGCCGACGGTTCGCCGTACCAGCGGCGCGGCGCATGGGCGACGCTCGACGCGCTGCACGGTGCGCGCGGCGAACGCGTCGACTGGGCCACCGGCGCGACGTCGTCGATCGAACCCGTGACGATGACGGGTGCGTCGTTCCACTACGTCGACAACGGTATCGATTCCGGCGAGGTGATCTGCGACGTGCTCGACACGCCGATCGCGCCGGACGACACGATTCTCGAGCTGCGCTGGAACAACTTCCAGCGCAGCCTGTTTCCGGCGCTCGAGCGCGGGCTGCACGTCCTCGCCGATCGCCATGACGCGGGAGCATGCTGATGCAAGACACGCTGACGAAACCGGCCGGCGCAACCGACGCCGTCGAAGGTGAAGTGGCCGCGGCGCTCGACAGCGCCGCGCACGGGCAGGCGGCGGCCATCGTCGAGCATGCGCTCGACGCGTGGCGGCCCGACGACGCGCCGGACGCGCTGCTCGCGACGTTCGTCGCGCTGTTCAACACCGACACGCGGCACGACGCGGCGACGATCTCGGTGCCGCTCGGCGGCGCCGATGCGACGGCCGTCGCATCGTACGTCGCGCGGGCGGTGCGCGAAGGCGTGATCGACGGCGCGCAGGTCGCGGGCGACACGCTGCGGCTCACCGTGTCGCGCACGACGTTCTGGCAGAACCCGCGGCCGTGGCTGAAGGCGCCCGCGTCGGGCGGAATGCCGCTGCGCTACGCGATCACGAACGGCCATCGGCATCCGGTGCGGCCGCCGTCGCCGGCCGGCGAGATCTATGCGCGCAGCATGCCGCAGGTCGGGATGACGTTCAGCCTGCGCACCGTCGACATCGACGCCCACGCGGACCTGTTCAGCGGCTGGATGAACCTCGACCGCGTCGCGCATTTCTGGGACCAGCGCGGCACGCGCGACGAGCACGCGGCGTATCTGGCCGAACGGCTGGCCGATCCGCACATGCACCCGATGATCGGCTATTTCGACGACACGCCGTTCGGCTATTTCGAGTTCTACTGGGCGAAGGAGGACCGCCTCGCGCCGTTCTACGACGCGCACGACTACGATCGCGGGCTGCACCTGCTGATCGGCGATTCGCGTTTCCAGAGCGCCGGCAAGCTGCACGCATGGTGGAGCGGGGTGTTGCACTACATGTTCGTCGACGAACCGCGTACGCAGCGGCTCGTCGGCGAGCCGCGCGTCGATCACGTGCGGCATATCGCGTACATGCACCGGCTCGGGTTCTACACGCTGAAGGAATTCGATTTCCCGCACAAGCGCGCGGCGCTCACGGTGATCGAGCGCGATACGTTCTTCGACACCTTCCGGTTGCCGTGACGGGGCGGGGCGCGCGGCGTCGATGCGACGGCGTGCGCGGCCTTGCAACGGGTGGCAACCATGAGTTGCCGCCGCGACGACTTTCCGTCTGCCCGGTTGCTGCCGAATCGACTATCGTTGCCTGCATGTTCCCCATCGCACATCAGGAGACGACACCGTGACGCACAGCGTGATCCCCGCAGGCCTCGCCGACGAAATGATCGAGATCCGGCATCGCATCCACGCCCATCCCGAGCTGGGTTTCGAGGAATTCGCGACGAGCGATCTCGTCGCGGGGCAGTTGCAGTCGTGGGGCTACACCGTGCATCGCGGGCTCGGCGGCACCGGCGTCGTCGCCCAGTTGAAAGTCGGTGACGGCAAGCGGCGCCTCGGCCTGCGCGCCGACATGGACGCGCTGCCGATCCACGAGACGACGGGCCTGCCGTACCAGAGCACGATCGCGGGCAAGATGCACGCATGCGGCCACGACGGCCATACGGCGATGCTGCTCGCGGCCGCGAAGCACCTCGCGCGCGAACGCCGCTTCTCGGGCACGCTGAACCTGATTTTCCAGCCGGCCGAGGAAGGGCTCGGCGGCGCCAAGAAGATGCTCGACGAAGGGCTGTTCGAGCAATTTCCGTGTGACGCGATCTTCGCGATGCACAACATGCCGGGCTTCCCGACCGGCAAATTCGGCTTCCTGCCGGGCTCGTTCATGGCGTCGTCGGATACCGTCGTCATCGACGTGCAGGGCCGCGGCGGTCACGGCGCGGTGCCGCATCGGGCGATCGATCCGGTCGTCGTGTGCGCGCAGATCGTGCTGGCGCTGCAGACGATCGTGTCGCGCAACGTGTCGCCGCTCGACATGGCGATCATCACGGTCGGCGCGATCCACGCGGGCGAAGCGCCGAACGTGATCCCCGATCGCGCGCAGATGCGCCTGTCGGTGCGCGCGCTGAAGCCCGACGTGCGCGACCTGCTCGAAACGCGCATCAAGGAGGTCGTGCATGCGCAGGCGGCCGTGTTCGGCGCGAGCGCGACGATCGACTACCAGCGCCGCTACCCGGTGCTCGTGAACGATGCGGAGATGACGGCGTTCGCGCGCGGCGTTGCCCGCGAATGGGTCGGCGAAGCCAACCTGATCGACGGCATGGTGCCGCTCACCGGCAGCGAGGATTTCGCGTTTCTGCTCGAGAAGCGGCCGGGGTGCTACTTGATCATCGGCAACGGCGACGGGGAGGGCGGCTGCATGGTGCACAACCCCGGCTATGACTTCAACGACGCGGCGTTGCCGACCGGTGCGTCGTACTGGGTGAAGCTGGCCGAGGCGTTTCTGGTGTGACTGAGGATGCGAGACATGCGGCACCGGGCCGACTATCGGCCCCGCTTTGGAGGAGCGGAACGAGAAATGTACCAAAAATTGGTATATGATGGCCGCATCTAAAGGAGGTGACTCATGTCGCGAAACACATCCGTTTCCCTTGGCGATCACTTTGCAGAATTTGTCGATGCGCAGGTGCGATCGGGACGATATGGTTCCGCAAGTGACGTCGTGCGAGCCGGGTTGCGGCTCCTCGAATCACACGAAACGCAAATGCGTGCATTGCAGGAAGCATTGAAGGCGGGTGAAGGGTCGGGGACGCCCAAGCCCTTCGACAGCGAGGCCTTCCTGGCCCGCATGCGGGCCACGCATGGCGGTTAAAGGCAGACAACTTCGGCTGACCCCGTTGGCTGAATGCGATCTTGAAGACATTTGGCGCTATACCGCCGAGCATTGGTCGCCTGAGCAGGCAGAGCACTATTACCGCGATCTGATTGGCACCATGGAAGCGCTGGCGCGCGGCAAAAAAGCGGGGCGGATTTGCGTTGTTCGCGACGGATATTTTCGCTACCCCGCTGGTTCTCACGTTGTGTTCTATCGCGAAACGGATGAAACCATCGACGTCATCCGTGTCCTGCATCAACGGATGGACATCGAACGACATCTGTAGCCTCGCACGTCGGATGCCGTAATCGCTGCAAAGCGCTGCTCGATACCGACAGCATTGCGCCACGTCGACGCGGACACGGCACCGATCAGTCTAGAACGCTTCCCCACTGAACAACGCCACGACCGCATCCGGATTCGACGGCCAGTACATGTGCATGTACGTCGCGACGATCGCGCCGCTGCGATAGACGGCTTCGCCGCTGCCGGCCTTGCCATCGGGGCGGGCGGCGGTCGCGACCGGCACCAGCCGCGTTTCCAGCCGCGAATAGTGAAACGTATGTCCGCGCATCGGTCCGGTGCGCGTATCGAGTTGCTGCATGCCGAGCGCCGCGAACCGGCGCTGCATCGTCGCATGGCCCCGAAGCACGCCGAGCATCGGCGTCGTCAAGCCGTCCACGTCGGTCAGCGATTCGCACAGATACACCATCCCCCCGCATTCCGCGACGATCGGCCGGCCGGCTGCCGCATGCGCGCGAATCGTCCGTGCGGTCGCGGCATTCACGGCCAGCGTCGCCGCATGCAGTTCCGGATAGCCGCCCGGCAAAAACAGCGCGTCGCAATCGTCAGGCACGGGTTCGTCGGCAAGCGGCGAGAAGAACCGCAGCACCGCACCGAGCGCATCGAGCAGCACAAGGTTCGCCGGATAGATGAACGAAAACGCCGCATCGCGCGCCACCGCGATCCGCTTGCCGGCCAGCGCACGCGGCAGCGGCGCGGCCACGTCCGGCTCCGCGAACGCGACGGCCGGCGGTAACTCGGCCAGCGCCGTCTGCGCGAGCACATCGGCCGCGCGCTCGAGCCGCGCGTCGAGATCGTCGATGTCGGCCGGCTGATGCAGGCCGAGATGGCGCTCCGGCAGCGCGATGCCCGCATCGGCCGGCACGTGGCCGAGCCAGCGCAGATCCGCGGGTAGCGCCTGTTGCAGCAGCTCCGCGTGCCGCGCCGAGCCGACGCGGTTGGCCAGCACGCCGTGAAACGGCAGCCCGGGCCGGAACCGTGCGAGCCCGAACGCGATTGCCGCGAACGTCTGCGCCATCGCCTTCGCCGAAATCACCGCGACGACCGGCACGCCGAACGCGGCCGCGAGATCGGCGCTGCTCGGCGTGCCGTCGAACAAGCCCATCACGCCTTCGATCAGGATCAGGTCCGCGTCGCGCGCGGCGTCGGCGAGCAGCGCCCGGCAACCGGCCTCGCCGACCATCCCGAGGTCGAGCGCATGCACCGGCGCGCCGCTTGCCCGTTCGAGCAGCATCGGATCGAGGAAATCGGGCCCGGTCTTGAACACGCGTACGCGACGGCCGAGCCGGCGGTGCAGCCGCGCGAGGCCGGCCGTCACCGACGTCTTGCCCTGGCCGGACGCGGGCGCGCTGACGAACAGCGCGGGGCAGGCCGGCATGCTCAGAACTCCACGCCGCGCTGCGCCTTCACGCCTTGCTCCTTGTACGGATGCTTGACGAGCCGCATTTCGGTGACGAGGTCGGCCGCATCGATCAGCGCATCGGGCGCGTGCCGCCCGGTGACGACGACGTGCACCGACTCCGGACGCGCGACGAGCGTGGCGAGCACTTCGTCGAGCGGCAGGTATTCGTACTTGAGCACGGTGTTCAGCTCGTCGAGGATCACCATCCGGTAGTCGCCGCTTTCGATCATCCGGCGCGCCTCGTCCCAGCCCTTGCGCGCGGTCGCGATGTCGGCGTCGCGGTTCTGCGTGTTCCACGTATAGCCGTCGCCCATCGTCACGAAATCGCATTCCGCGACCGCGCCGAGGAAGTCGCGCTCGGACGTATGCAGCGCCCCCTTGATGAACTGCACGACACCCAGCCGCATGCCGTGGCCGAGCACGCGCACGGCCATCCCGAACGCGGCCGTGCTCTTGCCCTTGCCGTTGCCGGTGTGGACGATCAGCAGGCCTTTCTCCTGGGTGGCGGCGGCCTGCTTTTTCTCGTGGCCGGCGCGGCGGCGTTCGGCCATCCGCTGATGGGATTCGGAATCGGTCTTCATCGGGAATCGTCCTGTCGAAAGCGAAACAAGGGTTTTCAGAGCGGGCCGGCGAGCGCGACCGTCACGCCGTCCCGGATGGATTTGGGGCCGAGCAGCCGGCCATGCGGCGCGGCGAGCTGCGCGCACGGCTCGGCCACGCCCGCGATGCCGAAGCGGGCCAGCGCGGCGTCCGACGGGCCGCTCGCGGCCAGTTCCGGACGACTCGCGAGTTGCGCCGCGTCGAACGCGACGAGCGGCCAGCCGCGGCGCGCGCACAGCGTGCGCAGCGCACGGGCGCGAGCCTTGTCGACGAGCGTCGCGACGAGCGCCGGTTCGGCGGCCGGATAGCGCGCGAGCGCGGCGCGGATCGCGGCATCGAGTTGCGCGACCGTGACGCCGGCGCGAAAACCGACACCGAGCGCGACGCGCATCATGCGTGGCCGCCGAGCGCCGCACGCACCGCCGGATCGTCGGCGAGCGCCGCGACGCGGCCGATCACGACGATCGCCGGCGATCCGATGCCGGTTTCGCCGACGCGCGCGACGAGCGTATCGAGCGTCGCGTGGACGTGGCGCTGTTCGGGCCGCGTGGCGTTCTCGATCGCCGCGCACGGCGTGTCGCCGGGCAGGCCGCCGTCGCGCAACGCCGCGGCAATCGCGTCGAGCCGGCGGATGCCCATGTAGACCACGATCGTCATGCGTGTGGCCGCGAGCGCGCGCCAGTCGGGCTCGTCGGCCCCCGCGCCGTGGCCCGTGACGAAGATCACGCCCTGCGCGTCGCCGCGGTGCGTGACCGGGATGCCGAGCGCGGCCGGCGCGGCGATGCCCGCGGTGATGCCGTTGACGACCTCCACCGGAAAGCCCGCCGCGCCGAGCGCGATCAGCTCCTCGCCGCCGCGGCCGAACACGAACGGATCGCCGCCCTTGAGCCGTGCGACGCTGCGGCCCGCGCGCAGGTGCGCGAGCATCGCGGCGACGATCGCTTCCTGCGGCGTCGACGCATGGCCGCCACGCTTGCCGACGTGCTCGATCAGCGCATCGGCGCGCGCATGGCGCAGCACGTCGGGGTTCACGAGATCGTCGACGAGCAGCACGTCGGCCGCGCCGATCGCGCGCACGGCCCTGAGCGTCAGCAGATCGGCGTCGCCGGGGCCGGCGCCGACGAGCCAGGCGCGGCTCATCGCGCGCGGCACGGCGCGCACCGTGTCGAAACAGTGGAACAGGGAAGGCGGGCGGCGCATCGGCGGCCGGCGGACAGGCAGTGCATGGCGGATCGGGCGAAACCCGCGCGAACGCGGGGGAATGCGCACCCGGTCCGTCCCCCGCGGATCGGGCGTTCGGCGAGCAGCGCGCTCGCCCCTTGCGTCGGCCGGTATCCGGGCTGGCCGCTTGCCAGACCGCAGCCTTCCCGCCCGGTCGAAGGGCAGTGGCATCGCGGGCGGCCTGGGCGCACGCGCGAGGAAGCGCGCGGCGCGGGCGGCGTACCGTTGCGGGGACAGCACAGGCCGGGCGGATGTCCGCCTCCTGTTTCCCGTTTAACTGCATGCACCGAATGCGCATGCGAGCACCGAACGCGGCGCATACGATAGCACAGGCCTGCAACGCGCAAGCCGCCCGGCGGAGCGGCTGCGCGGGGCGCCGGCGCCGCCCGCGAGGTCAGAACTTGTATGCCGCCGTCAGCGTGAACGTGCGTGGCGCGCCGGGCACGATCTGCGCGAGGCCCGTCGCATTCGCGTAGTAGTCGCGATCGGCCAGGTTGACGGCCGCCAGCGTCACCTCGAGGTCGCGCGTGCGATAGCCGGCCTTGCCGTCCCAGCGAAGGTACGCGGGCAGTTCGAGCAGGTTGTCGCGATCGGCGTAACGCGCGCCCTCGTACACGACCCCGAGTTCGGCGAAAAACCCGCGCAGCGGCGCATGGCTGACGAACAGGCTGCCGTTCGACGCCGACACGCCCGCCGAGCGCTTGCCCGCATACTTCGGCTCGGCGTCGACCACCCGCGCGTGTTGCCAGCCGATGCCGCCGCGGACGAACCAGTCGCCCGTGAGCCGGCCGGCGACGCCCAGTTCCAGGCCACGATTGCGTTCGAGGCCGGTGAGGTCGAAAAAACCCGGGCGAACCGGGTCGGCGATGCGGCGGTTGTACAGGTCGAGCTGAAACAGCGCGAGCGTCGTGCTCAGCGCGCCATCGCGCCAGTCGCTTTTCACGCCGATCTCGTATTGGCGCGTGTATTGCGGGCCGAGATCGTTGGCGTTGCCGCGCGCGTCGGGCGTGATGCCGATCAGGTCGCCGCCGACCGGCGCGAAGTTCTTGCTGTACGACGCATACAGGCTGTGCGCGCCGACCGGCGACCATACGACGCCGAGCCGCGGGCTCCATGCCGTCGTCGTGCGCCGCGCATGCAGACCGTTCAGCGCGTTGGTCGAATCGACGTCGAAACGTTCCGCGCGCAGGCCGCCGAGCAGCTTCCACGCTCGCCCGAGGTCGACGCGATCCTGCGCGAACAGCGCGTAGTCGCTGACACGGTGGCGGTTCATCGCGTACGGGCGCGGCGTCGAGCCGACGAGGGCGAAGCGATCCGGTCCGGTCACCGGAACCGGCGCCGCGTCGGCCTGCCAGAGCGCCGGCGTGCGCTTCTGCCACCCGTATTCGATGCCGAACAGCAGGTGATGCAGCGCCGGACCGGTCGCGACCTTGCCGCCCAGTTCGACGCCGGTCTGCACGTTGAGCTGCGTCATGTCCTGCAGGTAGCGTGCGCGTTGCACGTGCCGGTAGTCGCGCGGCTTCGCGACGTAGCTTTGCGTGACGTAGGTATTGTCGAAGGTGCTGCGCAAATCCAGCACGCCGAGCGTATGGCGCAATTCCCAGTCGCCGTCGAGCGCATGCGTGAAGACCGAGCGCCAGTTCATGGTCTCGTCGCGGATCGTGTCGCGGCCCGCCGCGCCGAAGAAGGTTGCGCGTGGCGCGGACGGCAGCGAGAACGCGAGCGGCTTGCCGGCCGCATCGACGGCGGCGACCGGCGCCGGCATGCCGCGATCGGGCACGCGTCGGTACGTGTCGTATTCGAACTGCAGCAGCCAGCTTCGCCGCGCGTCGTGCCACTTGATCGACGGCGCGACGAACTGACGCGTACCGTCGACGTGGTCGCGGAAGCTGCCGGCGTGTTCGTGTCCCGCATTGAGCCGCATGCTCCACGCGCTGGACAGCATCCGGTTGAGATCGACCGACGCGCCGAGCCGTCCGTAGCTGCCGGTCGTCGCCGACACATGTCCGAAGTTTTCCGGCAACGGCTGCTTGGTGATCCGGTTGATGACGCCGCCGCCGCTGCCGCGCCCGTACAGCGCGGCAGCCGGCCCCTTCAGCACCTCGACGCGTTCGATGTTGCCGAGGCTGCGTACGTATTGCGCATCGTCGCGCATGCCGTCGAGCAGCAAGTCGCCCGCGCTGGAAAAGCCGCGAATGCGGAACGAATCGAAGCGCGTGTCCGACGTATTCGACACACCGGGCACGCCGGCCAGTGCGTCGGCAAGCGTGCGGCCGCCATAGGACAGCGTTTCCTCGACCGAGACGCTGTCGATGGTTTGCGGTACGTCGCGCGGATCGCTCGCGGTGCGGGTCGCCGTGCTCACGCTTTCCGCACGCGGATCATTCGGATGACGGCGGCTGCGCACCTCGACCGCGGGCAGTTCGTCGTCGAACTCGGCCGCCGCGGCGGGGCAGGAAGCAACGCCGGCAATCGAGCACAGCGACAGGGCCAGCACAGGAAAACGCCGCCCGGATATCTGTCGTTTCGACATGGAAATTTGAGGATGACTGAGTGATTGCCTCACATGGCCGTTGCGCGGTGGTTCGTGTTGTTCTCGGGTGAAGTTTATCTCGTGTGATTGAAAACGACAATCATTCGCGTTCGTCGCCCGTCGCTCGCCTTGACGCTCCCCGCACCGCCGCCTACACTCGCACGCGTTTTGGTGCTCGCGCGCGCCGCTCCGGCGTGCGCAGTTAAACGGGAAACAGGGAGCCTGCCTGCGCCGCAGTCGAGCCAACCTGTGCTGCCCCCGCAACGGTAAGCGAACGCGTCGCGCGCAAGCGCCACGCAGCGCCGCTTCGCCGCATGCCGCGCGCATGCGGACGACCGCCACTGGATGCCGCGCGTATCCGGGAAGGCGAAGCGGCGTGTTCGTCAGCCCGGATACCGGCCTAAACGTTGGGGTTCAGCGCCGCGGGGAGGCGGCGCATCGTCCACGGCCGCCGCAGGCCCGACGCCCGGTGTTTCCCGCTGTTTGCCCCGATCCGCCCGCCGCGCGAACGCGCCCGGGCCGGCACGGCGAACGGCAGGCGACACGGGCTACGCACGCGGCAGCCGTGTTGGCATTCACGATGTCGACCGTTCGCAAGGAAGCACCATGTCCGATTCGTTGTCCCGCCCGCCGCGCGGCTGTCCGCGCGGATCACGCGGCGAGCTTCCCGCGCACCGCCCGCTGAATTGCCGCGTCGCCGCCGACGCGACGATCCCGTCCTGATTCCCTCTTCGACACCGGACCTACCATGACCCTACGCAAGCTGCCCGTCACGATCGTCACGGGCTTTCTCGGCAGCGGCAAGACGACGCTGATGCGCCACATCCTGCAGCACGCCGAAGGCCGCCGCATCGCGGTGATCGTCAACGAATTCGGCGAGCTCGGCATCGACGGCGAAATCCTCAAGGGCTGCGGGATCGGCTGCGACGATGCCGACGGCGCGCAGGGCGAGGCAACGGGCCAGCTGTACGAACTCGCGAACGGCTGCCTGTGCTGCACCGTGCAGGAAGAGTTCTATCCGGTGATGGAAGCGCTCGTCGAGCGCCGCACGGACATCGATCACGTGCTGATCGAGACGTCGGGCCTCGCGCTGCCGAAGCCGCTCGTGCAGGCGTTCAACTGGCCGACGATCCGCAACAGCTTCACGGTCGACGCGGTCGTGACCGTCGTCGACGGGCCGGCCGCCGCGAGCGGCCAGTTCGCGGAAAACCCGCAGGCCGTCGACGCACAGCGCCGCGCCGATCCGAACCTCGACCACGAATCGCCGCTGCACGAACTGTTCGCCGATCAACTGTCGTCCGCCGATCTCGTGATCGTGAACAAGGCCGACCTCGTCGGCGACGCCGAGTTCGCGCAGATCGAAACCGCGATCCGCGACGAAATCCCGCCGCAGGTCAAGATCGTGCGCGCGACGCGCGGCGAGCTCGACCTCGCGCTGCTGCTCGGCCTCGAATCGGCGTCGGAGGAAACGATCCACCTGCGTCACGACCATCACGGCTCGGCCGACGACGGCGATCACGATCACCATCACGACGATTTCGATTCGGTGGTGGTATCGGGCGACGCCGGCACGCGCGAAGCGACCATCGCCGCGCTGCAACGTGTCGTCGAAGCGCACACGATTTACCGCGCGAAGGGCTTCGCCGCGCTGCCCGGCGCGCCGATGCGGCTCGTGATCCAGGGCGTCGGCCGCCGCTTCGACAGCTATTTCGACCGCCGCTGGCAGGACGGCGAAACCCGCGCGAGCCGCTTCGTGCTGATCGGCGAGGATCTCGACGCGGCCGCGCTGCAACGCGCGTTCGACGCCGCGTGCGCGGCCGAGCCGCAACAGGCGTAACGCACGATGCATCTGCTGCGTACCACGCCGGGCGGCTTCGTCGACGATACGCAGGGCGTCGTCCGGATCGACCAGCAGCCGGCCGACATCGTGATCCTGAGTTCGGCCGACACGACGCTGTCGCTGCTCGCGAGCGTCGTGCCGCACTTGCCCGAAGGGTTCCCGAGCGTGCGGCTCGCGAACGTCACGTTCCTGCGCCAGCCGGCGTCGGTCGATTTCTACGTCGACGACGTGCTGCGGCACGCGAAGACGGTCGTGATCGATCATCTCGGCGGCGAAGCGTACTGGCCGTACGGGATCGAGCAGGCCGTGTCGCTCGCGTCGAAGCGCGGGCAGCAGCTCGCGATGTTCTCGGGCGACCTGCAGGAGGACCCGAACCTCGTCGCGAAGAGCACGGTCAGGCCCGAGCTGTGCCGGCTGTGGTGGCGCTATCTGCGCGAAGGCGGCGTGCACAACGCCGACGCGCTGTTGCGCAGCATCGCGTTTCACACGTTCGGCTTCGGCGACGAACCCGAACCGCCGCGGCCGCTGCCCGCCGCCGCGCTGTATCACCCGGCGCGCGACCGCGCGAGCGTCGACGACTGGCGATCGCGCTGGACGCCCGGCGCGCCGGTCGTCGCGATCCTGTTCTATCGCGCGCACTGGCAGGCCGCCAACACGGCGGTGTTCGACGCGCTGGCCGACGCACTGATCGACCACGGGCTGAATCCGCTGCCGATCGCGGTGACGTCGCTGAAGGACGCGGTGAGCCGCGAGGTCATCACGCAGCTCTGCGACACGCACGGCGTCGCGCTCGTGCTGAATACCACCGCGTTCGCGGCCGGCGCGATCGACAGCCCCGAGCCCGACGTGCTGGCCGGCGACGCGCCGGTGCTGCAGGTGATCCTGTCCGGCGGCAATCGCGACGCGTGGGTGGCCGACAACCAGGGCCTGCACGCACGCGACATCGCGATGCACATCGCGCTGCCCGAAGTCGACGGGCGCATCGTCACGCGCGCGGTGAGCTTCAAGGGGCTCGCGTATCGCTGCCCGCATACCGAGGTCGACGTCGTGCGCTACCAGCCGGATGCGGAACGGATCGCGTTCGTCGCGGCGCTCGCGCGCGGCTGGTGCCGGCTGCGCACGCTCGATAACGCCGACAAGCGCATCGCGCTGATCCTCGCGAACTATCCGCAAAGCGAAGGGCGGATCGGCAACGGCGTCGGGCTCGATACGCCGGCCTCCGCGCTGCGCGTGCTCGCGGCGCTGCGCGACGCGGGCTACACGGTGGCCGACCTGCCGCCCGACGGCGACGCGCTGATCGCGCAACTCACCGAAGGCGTGACCAACGATCCCGCCGTGCGCACGCTGCGTCCCGCGTTTCAGAGTTACGCGCTGGCCGACTACGTCGCGCGTTTCGCGCGGCTGCCGGCCACCGTGCGGGATGCGCTAAACGCACGCTGGGGGCCGCCTGAAGCCGATCCGACGCTGAGGCAGCAGCGCTTCACGATCGCCGGCTGGCGCGCGGGCAACGTGTTCGTCGGCATCCAGCCGTCGCGCTCGCGCGGCGAGAACGACTACGCGAGCTACCACGATGCGGATCTCGTGCCGCCGCATGCGTATCTCGCGTTCTATTTCTGGCTGCGCGATGCGTATCGCGTCGACGCGGTCATCCATCTCGGCAAGCACGGCAATCTCGAATGGCTGCCGGGCAAGAGCGTCGCGCTGTCCGACGCGTGCTGGCCCGACCTGACGCTCGGGCCGCTGCCGCACCTGTATCCGTTCATCGTCAACGATCCGGGCGAGGGCAGCCAGGCGAAGCGCCGTGCGCAGGCCGTGATCGTCGATCACCTGATGCCGCCGCTCACGCGCGCGGAAAACTACGGCCCGCTGCAGGATCTCGAACGGCAGGTCGACGAATACTACGAAGCGCTGATGGTCGATGCGCGGCGCGCGAAGCTGTTGCGCAAGACGATCCTCGCGACGATCGCCGAGCATCGCCTGCACGACGAACTGAGCGTATCGCCGCCGCGCGATGCGGGCGACGAGGATGCACTGCTCACGCGGGTCGACGCGTGGCTGTGCGAGTTGAAGGAAGCGCAGATTCGCGACGGGCTGCACGTGTTCGGCGCGTCGCCGGTCGCGCGCCAGCGGCGCGACACGCTGCTCGCGCTCGCACGCTTTCCGGTCGGCGACGGCAAGGGCGAACGCGCCGGGCTGATCGGCGCACTCGCGCGCGATCTCGCGCTCGGCGACGCTTTCGATCCGCTCGCGGCCGACTGGGCCGCGCCGTGGACCGGGCCGCGGCCGGCCGTCCTGCAAACGCTCGACGCGTCGCCGTGGCGGCATGCGGGCGATACGCGCGAGCGGCTCGAACGGCTTGCGCAGCATTGGCTCGACGCCGTGTGCGGAGCCGCGTCCGACGAACCCGGTATCGACATGCCGCCGCCCGGCGCATGGCGGCATACGCTCGCGGTGCTCGAACGCGTGCGCACGATGCTGCTGCCCGCCCTCGACGCGTGCGGCGGCGAGGAAATGCGTCAGCTGCTGCGCGGGCTCGACGGCCGCTTCGTGCCGCCGGGGCCGAGCGGTTCACCGTCGCGTGGCCGTCCCGACGTGCTGCCCACCGGCCGCAACTTCTACTCGGTCGATACGCGCGCGGTGCCGACGCAGGCCGCGTGGTCGCTCGGGTTGAAATCCGCGCAGCAGCTGATCGAGCGTCATCTGCAGGATCACGGCGACTATCCGCGCGCGATCGGGCTGTCGGTGTGGGGGACGGCGACGATGCGCACCGGCGGCGACGACATCGCGCAGGCGTTCGCGCTGATCGGCGTGCGCCCGAAATGGGCGCACGGCAGCCATCGCGTGACCGACTTCGAGATCCTGCCGATCGAGATCTTCGACCGGCCGCGCATCGACGTGACGCTGCGCGTGTCGGGCTTCTTCCGCGACGCGTTCCCGAACCTGATGCACCTGTTCGACGCGGCCGTGCAGGCCGTTGCCGCGCTCGACGAACCCGAAGCGTTGAACCCGATTCGCGCACGCATCGAGCGCGAACGCGGGAAGTGGATCGCGCAGGGCGTGGCGCCCGACGAAGCGCGCCGGCGCGCCGGCTGGCGCGTGTTCGGCGCGCGGCCGGGCAGCTACGGCGCGGGCCTGCAGGACCTGATCGACCAGCGCCGCTGGCAGACCGACGCCGATCTCGCGGACGCCTATCGTCAATGGGGCGGCCATGCGTACGCGCAAAACAGCGCGGGCGACGCCGCGGCCGACGTGTTCGGCGAGCGGCTGGCGACGATCGACGTCGTCGTGCAGAACCAGGACAGCCGCGAGCACGACATCCTCGATTCGAACGACTACTACCAGTTCCAGGGCGGGATGACGGCGGCCGTGCGGCACCTGTCCGGGCAGCAGCCGAGCATCTACCACGGCGACCATGCGAACCCGGTCGCGCCGAAGATGCGCACGCTGCGCGAGGAGATCGCCCGCGTGATCCGCTCGCGCGTCGTCAACCCGAAATGGCTCGACGGCGTGAAGCGTCACGGCTACAAGGGCGCGGCCGAACTCGCGGCGACCGTCGACTACCTGTACGGCTATGACGCGACCGCGCGCGTGCTGTCCGATCACCAGTACGCGCTCGTCGCCGACGCGTACCTGTTCGACGACGCCACCCGCGCGTTCCTCGAACGGCACAACCCGAAGGCGCTGCACGGCATCTGCGAACGCTTCGTCGAAGCGATGCAGCGCGGGCTGTGGCAGCAGCCGGGCCCCTATCGCGAGCGGATCGAAGCGGTCTGGCTCGCCAGCGAACAACGCCAGGAAGGAGGGCGGCGATGACCGATCCGACGACGCCCCGCGCCCGCGCGGTTTTTCCGTTTGCGGCGCTCGTCGCGCAGGACGCGTTGCAGCAGGCGCTGCTGCTGGCCGCGATCGACCCGTCGCTCGGCGGCGTGCTCGTCAGCGGCCCGCGCGGCACCGCGAAATCAACGGCCGCGCGCGGCCTCGCCGAGTTGCTGCCGGAAGGGCAGTTCGTCACGCTGCCGCTGTCGGCGAGCGACGAGCAGGTGACGGGCACGCTCGATCTCGCGCATGCGCTGGCCGAAAACGGCGTGCGCTTCCGGCCCGGCCTGCTGGCGCGCGCGCATCTCGGCGTGCTGTACGTCGACGAAGTGAACCTGCTCGCCGACGGGCTCGTCGATACGCTGCTCGACGTCGCCGCGAGCGGCGTGAACATCGTCGAGCGCGATGGCGTGTCGCACGCGCACGATGCGCGTTTCGTGCTGGTCGGCACGATGAATCCCGAGGAGGGCGAGCTGCGCCCGCAGTTGCTCGACCGCTTCGGGCTGATGGTCGAGCTCGAGAACTGCTTCGACGCCGCCCAGCGCGAGCGGATCGTGAAGGCGCGGCTTGCGTTCGATCTCGATCCGGATGCGTTTCGCGCGCGTCATGCGGCGGCCCAGCGGGCGCTCGCGGACCGGATTCATGCGGCGCGCGGGCGGCTGCCGGCGCTGGATTTCGACGATGCGGTCCATGCGCGCGTCAGCGCGCTGTGCATCGACGCGGCCGTCGACGGGTTGCGGGCCGATCTCGTGATGCTGCGCGCCGCGCGCGCGCTGGCCGCGCTGGAGCAGGCCGACGCGGTGACGGTGTCGCATGTGGCGCGCGTGGCCGAAGCCGTGCTGCGGCACCGGCGCCATGCGGGGCCGCCGTCGTCGCAGCAGTCGTCGCAGCACGATGACGAACGCGACGATCGTTCGCCGCCGAACCCGCGCCAGCGGCCCGACGACCGGCCGGGCGAGACCGGCGACACGAAAGGCGATGCGTCCGCATCGCAGGGCGACTGGGGCTACCTGCCGCCCGAACCGGCCGGGCTGCGCGACGTGAAAAGCGTGGTGCCGCTGCCGCTAAAAAAACGCTGAGCCATCGAGCCGGCGCCGCCGCGAACGCGATTCGCGGTCCTCGATGGCAGTCAGGCGCAGCCGCACGCGTGCCGGGCGCGGTGCGCGCCGGCACGGCCGTCGCGTGGCCGGCGACGCTCGCCGCGAAACGCGGCGGCCCGCTGCATCGCGAGCATCTGCGCTTCGGGAAACGCGCGGGCACGCCGCGTGCGCTGCATTGCTTCGTGCTCGACTGTTCGGCGTCGATGTTGTCGCACGAGCGGCTCGCGCTCGCGAAGGGGCTGATCGTCGCGTATTTCGATCAGGCCGCGCGTGCGCGGGTCGAAACCGCGCTGATCTGCTTCGGCGGTCAAGGCGCCGCGCGACGCTTCGGCCCGGCCGTGCCGCGCTGGTGGAACGCGCGCTGGCTCGAGCCGGTCGACGGCGGCGGCGGCACGCCGCTCGCGGACGGCATCGCGGCCGCCGCACGCTTGCTGGCCAGCGCTGCGCGCCGCGAGCCCGGCAAGCAGCGCTGGCTGTGGGTGCTGTCCGACGGGCGCACGCGCGAGATGCCGGCCAGGCCGGCGGCGGCCGATCACGTCGTGTTCGTCGACTTCGACGACGCGGCCGTGCGGATCGGGCAGGGCGCGCGGCTCGCCGCGGCGTGGGGCGCGCAGTGGGTGACGGTCGACGCGCTTGGCACGGATCGCGCCGGCTGATGGCCGGCACGGCGGTGCGCTATGATCGCCGCTTCTGCTTTTGCCCACTGGAAACCCCCGCCATGCAAGTACTGGTCGATGCCGACGCGTGTCCCGCCGTCATCAAGGACATGCTGTTCCGCGCCGCGCGTCGTGCCGAGATCTGCGTGACGCTGGTCGCGAACCAGTTTCTACGCACGCCGCCGTCGCCGTTCATCAAGGCCGTGCAGGTGCCGGCCGGCTTCGACGTGGCCGACGCGCGCATCGTCGAGCTGGCGGAACCCGGCGATCTCGTGATCACCGCCGACATCCCGCTGGCCGCCGCCGTGCTCGACAAGGGCGCGCATGCGCTCGACCCGCGCGGCAACTGGTTCAGCCGCGAAAACATCGAGGAGCGCCTGTCGACGCGCGCGATGATGGACCAGTTGCGCAGCGCCGGCATCGACACGGGCGGGCCGGCGCCGTTCAGCGCGCGCGACGGCAAGACGTTCGCGTCGCAGCTCGACCGGTTCCTGGCGCGGCACGGCAAGCCGTAACGGCACACGTCGGCGCCCGGCCAGGATGCAGGTTCGCGCCGACGCTGCTATCGTGGGGCGAGAACCCCAACACAGGAGCGCATGCGTGTCACCCACCCAACTTCTCGTTCCGACCTACACCCAGATGCTGCGCGCGCAGTCCGCGTGGCTCGACAAGGCCGTCGCACACCGGCAGGCCGCTGGCGACGACCCCGACGCGGCGATGACGCTGAGGCTGGCGCCCGACATGTATCCGCTCGCCGCCCAGGTGCGCTTCTCGTGTTTCCAGGCGATGGAGCCGGTTCACCGGCTGCGCGGCGAACCGCTGCCGGCGGCGTTGCTGGCCTTGCGCGAGGCGGGCTGGAATGCGGATGCGCAACCCGGTTCGCCGGCCGATGCGCAGGCGATCATCGCCGGCACGCTCGCCTTTCTCGGCGAACTCGCCCCCGATGCGCTCGATGGCGGCGCAGCGCTGCCGATCGCGCTCGAACTGCCGAACGGGATCGCGTTCGACATGACGGGCGAACAGTACGCGCGCGACTGGGCGCTGCCGCAGTTCTACTTCCACGCGATCGCCGCGTACGCGATCCTGCGCCATCACGGTGTCGAGCTCGGCAAGGCCGATTACGTGCCGCACATGCTCGCGTACGTGCGGCCGGGCACGATTCCGCAAGGTTGAGCCCCCTCGGGCGCCGCGCAGCGACATGACACGGGCACTGTTCATCTGCAGCCGCAACCGGCTGCGCAGCCCGACGGCCGAAGCGGTGTTCGCCGCGTGGCCCGGCATCGACACCGACTCCGCGGGCCTCGCGCCCGATGCGGACGTGCGGCTCTCGGCCGAGCAACTCGATTGGGCGGACATCGTGTTCGTGATGGAGCGTGCGCACAAGGCGCGACTGTCGGCGCAATTCGGCGCGCATCTGAAGCACCGGAAGATCGTCTGCCTCGACATTCCCGATCGCTACGCGTTCATGCAGCCCGAACTCGTCGCGCTGCTCGAACGCAAGGCCGGCCCGTTCCTGCGCGCGTAGTCGCCGCAATCGGAGCCCGAGCCGGCGTCGACCTCAGCGAAGCGGCCCGCTCGCGAACGCCGAAAAACAGTCGAGCCGCAGCAGCTCGATGATCTTGCGCGTCGGCACGCTCGCCCGCAGCGTGTCGAGCCGGTCGATGGTGAACCACTTGCAGCGGGCGATCTCGTTGCTCGCCCGCGGCGTCAGGTGTGCCGGCACGTCGGCCACGAACACGTGATGCAGCTTCGTCAGCCCGCCGAACTGCACCGCGTAGTCGAGCACGAGCCCCTCCAGCCGCGTCTCCTCCGCGAGTTCCCGCCGCGCGGCCTCGAGCGGTGTCTCGCCGCGCCGGATCGTGCCGCCGGGCAGCGACCAGCGCGCCGCGGTGCGGGCGACCAGCAGCACGCTGCTGCGCTGGCGGCACACGATCGTGGCGCGTTCCTTGATGACGGCGACGGTATCCGGCCCGGTGCTCATGTTCGGCAAAACAGGTACTGAATCGTGGAGAAAAATGCGCGTCGGCCGCGCGAGGGTCGGCGGCCGGCTGCCACGGCATGCACGCCGCCGCGCCGATGTTACCGGCCGTTCGTGACAGTTGCGTGCACCGCGGTCGCGCCACGGGCGACGGCTCACGCGTGCGTATGGATCCCGCTGCGCGCAGGCCCCGCGTGGCGCGAATGACGGCGCATGTGAACGGCACGCCGGTGATGCGGCGACGGCGCGGTGACGTGCCGGCGTGCGGGCGCGGGCCGGGCCACCGGCGCGGCAGCATGCGACGCGGCGCCCGATACCCCGGTTTGTCCCTCGCCGAAGTGGAAAGTCTGGTTTTGCGCGTGCGCGATGTCCAGCGTCGATGCGAGCAGGAAGGCCGCCAGCCACAACCGTTTCATGAATATTCCGCCTCGTTACTGATGGGGGTGAACGTTGCCCGCCAGCTTAGCGAACGGCGGGGCGCCCCCGCAACCGCCCGCGTTCGGTGTCGTCCCCCCTTGCGCGCGACGACGTTCTCCGCGCGGCAGCCGGGTCCCATCCGGGCTTGACAACATAATTCCTGAGTGTGAATATAAATTCACATACAAGAATTATTCGCCGAATCCGGAGAAGCCCCGCGCCAGTGCCGGGCCGCCGGAACCGGCCGTCCGATCAACCGGAAACCAGGAGCGAGACGCATGGCGGAACACGAGCAGCAGGGCGCGCTGGCGGGATTGCGCATCATCGATCTGTCGCGGGTGCTAGGCGGCCCGTACGCGACCCAGATCCTCGCCGATCACGGCGCGGAGGTGATCAAGGTCGAACCGCCGTCCGGCGACGAGACGCGCACGTGGGGCCCGCCGTTCGACGGCGACACCGCGTCGTACTTCCTCGGCGTGAACCGCAACAAGCTCGGCATCGCGCTCGACCTGACGCAGCCGGCGGATCGCGAGCGGCTGCTCGGGCTGCTCGAACACGCGGACGCGGTCGTCGAGAACTTCAAGATCGGCACGATGGAGCGCTGGGGGCTCGGCTTCGACGCGCTGCATGCGCGGTTTCCGCGCCTCGTCTATTGCCGCGTGTCGGGTTTCGGCGCGGACGGCCCGCTCGGCGGGCTGCCAGGCTACGACGCGGCCGTGCAAGCGCTCGCGGGGCTGATGAGCGTCAACGGCGAAGCCGGCGGCGCGCCGCTGCGAGTGGGCGTGCCGATCGTCGATCTCGTCACGGGGCTGAACGCGGCGCTCGGCGTGCTGATGGCGCTGCGCGAGCGCGACGCCAGCGGCCGCGGCCAGTTCGTCGAATCGACGCTGTTCGACTGCGCGCTGTCGATCCTGCACCCGCATACGCCGAACTTCTTTCATTCGGGCAAGGCGCCCGTGCGCACCGGCAACGCGCATCCGAACATCACGCCGTACGACAGCTTCCCGACGGCGGGCGTCGACATCTTCCTGGCAGTCGGCAACAACGGACAGTTCGCCGCGCTGTGCGATGTGCTCGGCACGCGCGACTGGCTCGACGATCCGCGTTTCGCGGACAACCGCGCGCGCAGCCAGCATCGCGCCGCACTGCGCACGCTGCTCGAAACGGCGCTGGCCGCGCACGACGGCGCCGCGCTCGCCGAACGACTGATGCGCCGCGGCGTGCCGTGCGCGCCCGTGCTCGGGCTCGACGCGGCGCTCGACCATCCGCATGTCGCGCATCGGCAGATGAAGGTCGAGCTGGGCCGGCATCGCGGCATCGCGTCGCCGATCAAGCTCGGCCGCACGCCGGCCACGTACCGGCGGCCGCCGCCCGCACTGAACGAACATGCGGCGCAGGTGTTCGCGGACGGCGACGATCACGACCACCGCCGGCGCTGACCGGCATCGCGGCGCACGGGCGCGCGCCGCACACCATCATTCGGACATCACGCCGGCCCGCGCATCGGCACGCCCTGCGCACCGGCTGCAGAGGAGACGCATCATGCTCGCATGGATCGGCGCGGTCGCCATCGTCGCGCTGTTCGGCCTGATCATCACGAAGCGGTTGTCGCCGCTCGTCGCGCTGATCGTCGTGCCGGTGGCCGCGTCGCTCGCGGCGGGTTTCGGGCTGCAGACCGGCAAGTTCGTCGTGCACGGCGTACAGAACATCGGCCCGATCGCCGGCATGTTCGTTTTTGCGATTCTATTTTTCGGAATCCTCACCGACGCGGGGATGCTCGATCCGATCATCGCGGGCGTGCTGCGCGTGATCGGCTGTCATCCGCCGCGCATCGTGATGGGCTCGGCGCTGCTCGCGCTGCTGATCCATCTCGACGGCTCGGGCGCCGTCACGTTTCTCGTCACGCTGCCCGCGATGATGCCGCTCTATACGCGGCTCGGGATGGATCGCCGCATCCTCGCGTGCGTCGCATCGATGGCGGCCGGCGTCAACTTCCTGCCGTGGGTCGGGCCGATGCTGCGCGCGTCGGCCGCGCTGCACATTCCCGGCTCGGCGATCTTCACGCCGATGATTCCGGTGCAGATCGTCGGGCTCGCGTTCGTGTTCGGCACCGCGTACGTGCTCGGCGCGCGCGAGGCGAAACGGCTCGGGCTCGACCGCGCCGGCGCGGCCTCGCTCGCGATCGCGCCGCGCGCGCTGACCGACGCCGAGCGCGCGTTGCGCCGGCCGGGCCGCTTCGGGATCAACGTCGCGCTGACGCTCGTCGTGCTCGTCACGCTGGTGTCGGGCATCGTCGACCCGATGGTGATGTTCATGCTCGGCACGGTCGCCGCGCTCGTGATCAATTACCCGGACGTGCAGGCGCAGCGCGAACGGATCGACGCGCATGCGAAGGCCGCGCTGATGATGGCGAGCGTGCTGCTCGCGGCCGGCGCGTTCACCGGCATCATGTCCGGCACCGGGATGCTGAAGGCGATGGCCGAGGTCGTCGTCGCGCACGTGCCCGTCGAGCATGCGCGCCACATGCCGTTCGTGCTCGGGCTGCTGTCGATGCCGCTCAGCCTGCTGTTCGATCCCGATTCGTTCTACTTCGGCGTGCTGCCGGTGCTCGCGGAAAGCGGCAAGCTGCTCGGCGTGCCGCCGATCCAGATGGCGCAGGCCGCGCTGCTCGGCCAGATGACCACCGGCTTTCCGGTGAGCCCGCTCACGCCCGCGACGTTCCTGATCGTCGGGCTGACCGGCGTCGAGCTCGCCGAGCACCAGAAATTCACGATTCCGTTCCTGTTCGCCGCCACCGTGCTGATGGTCTTCGCCGCGGTCGCGACGGGCGTGTTTCCATTGTGAGCGGCGCGGCCGTTCACGCTTCCCGGGAGAGCAGTCCATGCAGTTCGACCTGACCGACGACCAGCGCGCGATCGAAAGCGCGATCGAGAAAATCTGCGAGCGCTTCGGCGACGACTACTGGCTCGAACGCGATCGCGCGGGCGGATTTCCGGCCGATTTCCACGCGGCGCTCGCCGAGGCCGGCTGGCTCGGCATCGCAATGGACCCGGCCTACGGCGGCGCCGGGCTCGGGATGACCGAGGCGGCGCTGATGATGCGCACGATCAGCGCGTCGGGCGCCGGCCTGTCCGGCGCGTCGGCCGTTCACATGAACATCTTCGGGCTGAACCCGGTGCAGGTGTTCGGCAACGACGCGCAGAAGACGCGCTTCCTGCCGCCGCTGATCGCCGGGCACGACAAGGCGTGCTTCGCGGTGACCGAACCCGACGCCGGGCTCGACACCACGCACCTGAGCACGCAGGCGCGCCGCGACGGCGATCACTACGTGCTGAGCGGGCGCAAGATCTGGATCTCGACCGCGCAGGTCGCGAACAAGATGCTGATCATCGCCCGCACGACGCCGCTCGACCAGGTCGCGAAGCCGACCGACGGGCTGAGCCTGTTCTATACCGACCTCGACCGTTCGCGCGTCGAAGTGCGCGAGATCGAGAAGATGGGCCGCAAGGCGGTCGATTCGAACATGCTGTTCATCGACAACCTGCGCGTGTCGCGCGACGACCTGATCGGCAACGAAGGCGACGGCTTTCGCTATCTGCTGCACGGGCTGAACCCGGAACGCATCCTGATCGCCGCGGAGGCGATCGGGCTCGGGCAGGCCGCGCTGCGCCGCGCGACGCAGTATGCGTGCGAGCGCGTGGTGTTCGGTCGGCCGATCGGGCAGAACCAGTCGATCCAGCATCCGCTCGCGCAGGCGTGGATGCAGCTCGAGGCCGCGTGGCTGATGGTGATGAAGGCCGCGACGCGCTACGACGCGGGCCAGGCGTGCGGCGCGGAGGCGAACGCGGCGAAATACCTCGGCGCGGAAGCCGCGTTCCAGGCCTGCCAGACGGCAATCGCGACGCACGGCGGGATGGGGTACGCGAAGGAATACCATGTCGAGCGCTACCTGCGCGAGTGTATGATTCCGAGGCTCGCGCCCGTGAGTCCGCAACTGATCCTGTGCTACATCGCGGAGAAGGTGCTCGGGCTGCCGAAGTCGTACTGACCGTAGCGACCCGGCGGCCCGCCCGGCGCGCGGTTTCCCGTTCCGAATCAAACGCTCGTCATGGACGTCAAACTCGTTGCCCGCACGCTCGACCTGTTCGAGCTGTTCGCCGCCGAACGGCGGCCGCTGCCGCTCACCGAACTCGCGCGCCTGCTCAACGTGCCGGCGTCGAGCTGCCTCGCGATGGCGCGCACGCTCGTGAGCCGCGGCTACCTGTACGAAGTGCGCAAGCGCGGTGGCTACTATCCGACGCGGCGCCTGCAGACGATCGCCGCGGCGATCGACGCGCCCGATCCGGTCGTCGACATCGTGCATCCGCACCTCGTCGCACTGCGCGACGCGAGCCGCGAAACCGCCGTGCTCGGCAAGATCCAGGGCGCGTCGGTCACGTATCTCGACGTCGTCGAATCGGAGCAGGCGATCCGCTATACGCGCCAGCCGGGCGAGCTGCGGCCGCTGCACGCGAACTCGATCGGCAAGGCGATCTTCGCGGAACTCGCGGGCGACGCGCAGCAGGCGCTCGGCGGGCAACTGCCGTTCGAGCGCTTCACCGACGCGACGGTGGCCGACCTGCCGGCGCTCGTCGCGCAGACCGCGCGGTTTCGCGAACTCGGCTGGGCCGAGAACTTCGGCGAGAGCGCGCCCGAACTGTCGGCGATCGCGGTGGCGCTGATGCTCGACGGCGACTGGTACGGGCTGTCGGTCGTCGGGCCGACCGAGCGGATTCGCCAGCATCGCGACACGCATGCGGCGCTGCTCGTCGACGCGAAGGCGCGGCTGCTGGCCGAGCACGCGCGCGGGTAGGGCCGCGGCGCGCGACGGCGCAGGCAGCGGGCCGTCGCCGGCGTTCGGTGCTGACACGCCGGAAACGGCCCGCCGCGCGTCACGCGCGAGCGCGTCGCAGCGTCACGACTTCACCCACACGCCGCCCGCGCTCGGGTTGTCGCCCTGCGTCCACCATTTCGCGCAATACTTCGCGCCTTGGTACGTCACGCACGTGCCGCCCTGGTAGGCGGTCGTCGCCGACCACGCGGGCGTGCCGCCGCCGATCGGCTTCCACACGGCCGCCTGGCCGGGCACGTCGCCCTGCGTCCACCACTGCGCCTGATACGTCGTGCCCTGGTAGGTGACCGTCGCGCCGGCCGTATAGACCTGGCCGGCCGCCCACGGTGCGCCCGGCTGCGGCGTGCCGCCGTCCGAACCGCCGCCGTAGTTCGGGTCCTGCGTGACGCCCGCGCCCCACTTGCCGTCGAGCTTCTTGAAGATCGTCGCGAACGCGTACGGTTGCTGCGCGACGCCCGAGCAGGTCGGCGACGCATACGTGCCGCCGGACGGGCACGCCTGATCGCGGCCGACCGACCAGTTGCCGAAGAAGCCGTAGCCGTTCGCGATTGCCGCGTTCAGCACGGTCTGCGCATTCGCGAGCGTGAACGTTTCGCCTTGCACGTCATTCACGCCGATCATCGGCGTCACGCCGACCATCTGCCACAGCTGCGCATTGGTCTTCGGCTGCCCGGCCGACTTGAACGCCGTGTCGAGCTGCGAGTAGAGCGCCTGCGCGGCGCTGATCGCGGCGGCACCCATGTCGAGGTTCGCGGGGCCGTAATCCATCGCCATCACGTTGACCGCATCGAACGTGGCCTTGTTCGCGATGGCCGCGTTGACGACGTTCACGCCGTCCTGCGTGAGCCCGGTCGGCATCGTCGGCAGCGTCAGCGTCACGTGCAGCGGCTTGCCCTTCGCCGCGTAGTCGGCCTGCAGTTGCGCGACCGCCTGGAAGTTGCGCGCGACCGCAGCCGTGTCCTGCTGCGACGCGCCCTCGATGTCGAAGTCGATGTGCGTGAGGCCGTACGTGTCGATCACCGTCTGGTACGCGTTCTTCAGCGCGGGGACCGTCGAGCATGCCTGCATCAGCGGCGTGCCGTTCGCGCCGCCGAACGACACGGCGACTTCGCCGCCTTTCGCGCGATAGCTCGCGATCGACGTGGACAGCGCGGTCAGCAGGCCGCCGCTCGCGCCGTTGCCGATCGGCTGGACACCGCCCCACGACGGCACGCAGCCGTTGCCCGCGACCACGAATGCGAGCGTGAACTGCTGGATGCCCTGGCGCACGCCGATCTGGTCGACCAGCGGTGTCGGATAGAGCGTCACGTCGACATAGGGTGCATAGACGCCGGCACCGTGCGACACGCTCGCCATCGCGAGCAGACAACCTGCGGCAAACGCACGCGGAACGAAACGCGGCAACACATTGTTGTTCATTCTGTGTTCTCCAAGTGGAAGAGGGATACGCTGGCCTGCGTATCGCCGCCGGCGGGACAGGCACGTGTCCCGTCGGCGGCGTGCCTATCTTGGAGGATTCACGTCGAATAGGGAATTTAGGTGTTCTTCTTTTTGTTATTCGATTCCCGATACGTAACGATCTTGCCGATTCGGTCGCATTGCGAAACGCGGAGCGGGCACTTTTTCCGGCTGACCGGGAGGCAGCGCGTGCATGGACCGGTTCCAGCGAACCGGCGACGCGCCGGCGTGCCGGTCAGCGGCTCGCAGGCATGCGCATTCACGCGAGCGCCGCCGGATTCGGTACGCGCGCGCCGCGACGTTCAGCGATACCAGCGCGGCGTGTAGACCCATTCGCGTGCGTTGCCGATCGCGAAGCGCCGCGTCGTCGACGAGCCGACGATCACCATCGTGCGCATGTCGACCTGGTCGCAGCGCAGTGCGCCGAGGGTCGTCGTCGCAAGCGTCGCGCCCGGCCGCCCGATGTCGCGGCCGAGCACGACCACCGTATCGGCCGCGCGATGCGCACGCACGATGTCGAGCGCACGGTCGAGCTGCCACGGCCGCGCGCGCGAAATCGGGTTGTAGAACGCCATCACGAGATCGGCTTGCGCCGCGTGTTGCAGGCGCGTCTCGATCACGTCCCACGGCTTCAGGTTGTCCGACAGCGAGATCGCGCAGAAGTCGTGGCCGAGCGGTGCGCCGGCCTGCGCGGCCGTCGCGAGCGACGCCGAGATGCCGGGCTCCACGCGCAGGTCGACCGCGGCCCATTGCGGGTCGCGCGCTTCGTCGAGCGCTTCGAGCACGGCCGCGGCCATCGCGAACACGCCCGGGTCGCCCGACGACACGACTGCGACGCGCCGGCCCTCGGCCGCCAGTTCGAACGCATGGCGCGCGCGCTGCATTTCCTCGCGATTGTCGGTGCCGTGCACGCGCTGGTCCGCCCGAAACGGGCCGGCCATGTTCACGTAGGTCGTATAGCCGAGAATGTCGGTCGCGTCCGCGAGCGCCGCGCGCGCGGCCGGCGTGAGCCACGCGGCGGCGCCCGGGCCGAGGCCGAGCACCGTCAGGCGGCCGCGTGCGCGGCCGAGCGTGGCCGGGTCGACCGGCTGCGATGCGACCGCGCACGCGAGACCGTGCGATTCGCCACGAAGCGTATGCGCGACGCGCAACGCACGACCGAGCAGCGTGGCGGCGTCGGCTGCCGCGTCGCCGTCGCGATCGCTATCGACGAAACGCAGCGGCACGTCGAGCGTGCTCGCCGCGGCTTCCAGCGCGGCGTCGCCGATCGCCGACACCGGCGCGACGATGGCCGCGAGCGCCAGCCGCGCGAGGCCCTGTGCGTCGAGCATGGCGTCGATGCGCGCAGCAAGCGCTTCGCCTGCATGCACGGCATCCGCGGCAACACCGATCACCACGCTGCGCGGATGAATCACAAGCTCGTCGCGCGCGCCGCGCCACGCATCGGGCGTCACGCGAATCGCGTGCGCGGCCGCGGCATCACGGGGCAGCGCGACGTCGTCGAGCCACGGCGCCGCGCCGTCGATGCGCGTCGACGCGCCCGCGAGCAGGTCGGACACGAAGCGCTTGCCCTGCGCGAGATCGGCGAGCGCATAGCCTTCCGGCGGATTGAGCACGCACGCGCCGAAGCGCAGCTCGCCGCTCGTCGTGATCGCCGGCGCGACACCGACGCATTCGGCGATCTCGCGCGCGATCACGTTGACGCCCGTCAGCCCGCCGAGCAGCGGCACGACGGCCGAGCCGTCCTCCGCGACCGCGAGCACCGGCGGCTCGACGCCCTTGTCGGCAAGCGCGGGCGCGAGGCAGCGGATCACGATGCCGGCCGCGCACAGCGCGACGATCGGCAAGCCGCGTGCATAGAGTTCGCGCAGGTGCGCGCCGAGCTCGTCGAACGGCACGTCGGCGTCGACGCGCGACGCGAGACCGTGCACACGGGCGCCCGGGTAACGCGCCTGGATCCGCCGCGCGGTATCGAGCGCGCCCGCGCCGAGGATCACGATCGCGGGCGGCGTCATCATCCTTGCCATTTTTCCCCCGGCACGACGAGCAGCGAGAAATACGGCGACGCCATCGGATCGACCTCGTCGAGCGGTACGATGCGCTGGTTGGCCATCGTCGCGCGCTCGACGTACCGCGCGCGCTTCGCAAGCCCGAGTTCGTCGAGCACGCGTCGCACCTTGTCGAAATTGCGGCCGAGCTTCATCACGACGGCCGCGTCGGCCCGCGCGAGCCGCTCGCGCAGTTCATGCTCGGGCAGCACGCCCGACAGCACCGACAGGCTCTGGTTGCGATACACGAGTGGCTGGCCGAGCACGGCCGTGCCGCCGAGCATCGCGCACACGCCGGGGATCACCTCGGTGTCGTAACGCGGCGCGAGGCGGTCGTGCAGGTACATGTACGAGCCGTAGAAGAACGGGTCGCCTTCGCAGATCACCGCGACGTCGCGGCCCGCATCGAGGTGCGCCGCGACGATCTCGGCCGCGGTGTCGTAGAAATCGGCGATCACCGTCTCGTAGCAGAGCGGCGGCGGCAGCGCCTCGGTCGTCACCGGGTAGACCAGCGGCAGTTGCGTCTGCCCATCGAGCAGGTGCGCTTCGACGATGCCGTACGCGTTGCCTTTCTTGCCCTTCGCGACGAAATACGCGACCACGGGCGCGGCCTGCAGCACGCGCAGCGCCTTGATCGTCATCAGCTCGGGATCGCCGGGGCCGACGCCCACCCCGAACAGCCGTCCGCGCGCGGTCGTCATTCGACCTCCGTTGCAAGCGCATTGACCGCGGCGGCCGCCATCGCGCTGCCGCCGCGCCGGCCGAGCAGCGCGACGTACGGCACGCCGCGGCTGTCGGCGTCGAGCATCGCCTTCGATTCGGCCGCGCCGATGAAGCCGACCGGGAAACCGAGGATCAGCGCGGGGCGCGGCGCGCCGGCGTCGATCATGTCGAGCAGGTGGAACAGCGCGGTCGGCGCATTGCCGATCACGACGACGCTGCCCGCGAGATGCGGGCGCCACAGTTCGAGCGCGGCGGCCGAACGCGTGTTGCCGAGCCGGCGCGCGAGCTCGGGCACCTCCGGCTCGCCGAGCGTGCAGATCACGCGGTTGGCCGCGGGCAGCCGCGCGCGCGTGATGCCTTCGGCAACCATCCTCGCGTCGCACAGGATCGGCGCACCGGCCGCGAGCGCCGTGCGGCCGGCCGTGCCGGCGCCGGCCGAGAAGCGCAGGTCGTACACGACGTCGACCATCCCGCACGCGTGGATCACGCGCACCGCGAGTTTCTCGAGATCGGGCGGAACCTGCGACAGGTCGGCCTCGGCGCGGATCGTCGCGAACGACTGGCGGTAGATTTCCTGCCCGTCGCGAATATAGTCAAGCATCGGTGGTGTCCTGGCTGTGCCGCGCGTCCATGAGTCGGACCGCGGCCTGGTCAATCGTCAGATGGCGCGCGAGCAGGGCGCCGAGGCCCGTGGTCGCGTCGCGCCGGTAAAGGTCGTAGTGTGCGGGCGCCACCGCGACGAGCGTATGCGTCGCGGGATGCGGCAGCGCGCAGTGGCGCGCGCAGCCGGTCAGGTGCACGTCGAGCGGCCGGCCGATGCGGGCGGCGAGCGCGAGTGCGTCGTGTTTCGTGTCGGCGTGCGCTTTCGCGCAGCCCGCGCTGCCGGTACAGGCGACGAGCGCCGCCAGCGGCTCGGACGCCGCGCCTACGAGGCCGAGCGACTTGAGTGCTTCGCGCATCGCCACCGCACGTTCGTTCGGCACGCCGTGCATGAACACGCCTTGCCACGGCGTCATCGACAGCGTGCCGTCGCCGTCGGCTTCGGCCAGCGCGGCGAGCCGTTCCAGTTGCGCCGCGTCGAGCCGCCCGAGCGCGAATTGCGCGCCGACGCTGCAGCGGGCCGCGGCGCGCGACGGCTGCGCGCCGAAACGCAACGCCGGGTCGGCATGCGTGCGCCGCCAGCCGGCAAGCGCCGGATCGGCCGCGAGCGGAAAGGGCAGGTAGCGCCGGGCGCGTTCGAACAGCGTGCGTTCGCCGCACGTCGCGAGCAACGCGCGCATCCGCGTGACGTCGGCCGGCGCGAGATCGAGGAACGCGCGCAGCAGCGCCCGCACCAGCGCGACGCCCTGATCGGGCGACACGTCGACCGACGCGGGCCGGTCGCCGGGCGCCACCGGCGGACAGCCGGCCAGCCCCGCCGCAAGACGTACCGCGCCGTCGGCGCGGCGCCACGCGGCGAGCCAGATGTCGTGCGGATGATCGAGCGCCGCGACCGCTTCGCCGCCATCGAGCTGGATCGAGAATTTCGGCGACAGTTCGCCGCGGCGCGGCTCGTTCGCCAGCATGTCGAGCAGCGGCACGGCGAGCGCGTGGCTATCGACGAGCGCGGTCGGGTCGTGCCCGGCGAGCGGGCTGAGCAGCACGTTGCGGACGTCGTCGCTCGCCGCGAGCGCGGCCGCCTCGGCGGCGGTGTCGCCGGCGCTTGCGCGCGGGCCGAGCCCCGCGTCGAGCAACGCGTGGGTCAACGCATCGGTCGCGCCGTCGCGAATGCCGCGCAACTGGAGATTCGCACGATTGGTCGCATCGATCGCGCCGGAACCGTACCGGCGCGCGGCGGCGGCGATCGCACGCGCCTGGCGCGCGTCGAGCCGGCCGCCCGGCAGCTTGATCCGGCACAACCCGCCGTCGGCGGCCGCGACCACGCGCACGAGCCCCGGGCAGGCCGACGGGCGCACGACGGGCGACGCAGGAATCGAATCGGGGGCGGAACTCAACGGGATACCGGAACAGTGTGGCGCCGCGGCCAACGCATCGGTACACCCCGCCCGACGCCGACTGGCACGCACGCACTTTCTGGCCGGCAGGTCTCCTGGCTGACAGGTCGGCGCCGACTCCCGGCCTTCCCGGTGAAACCAGTGGCATGAGGAGGGAGATCGGCTCGCTGTCTACAGTTGCGGGGGCAGCCACAGCGGCGCGCGGGGCGCCCTGTGTTCCCTCTTCGGCCCCGAAGGGCACCGGCGAACGAACGGCCGTAGGATACCCGATTTCGGTCGCGATTCGCGACCGGCTGGCGGTTCGCGGCGAGCGAAGCGGGCAACGGCCGCGCGCGGGCGGGCGGGCGGGCGGGCAGATGAAACGCGGGGTGGAACACGGTACCATGCCGTTTTTTGCAACGCGGACGGCTGCACCGGCGCTTTCACGGCCGCGCGGCGACACGATGAAATCGAACGATGGGGAAGGGTGCATGACGGCGTGGCTGACGGTAGTGGGCATCGGCGACGACGGTTACGCGGGGCTCGGACGCCACGCGCGGCGCGCGCTGCTCGATGCGGCGCACGTGGTCGGCGCGAAGCGGCAGCTCGACATGCTGCCCGCGCGACTGCGCGCGACGCGCGAAGCATGGCCGTCGCCGTTCGACCTGTCGGGGCTGCTCGCGCGCCGCGGCGCGCCGGTGTGCGTGCTCGCGAGCGGCGACCCGATGCTGTTCGGCGTCGGCGCGACGCTCGCCCGCCAGCTTTCTCCCGACGAATGGCGCGTGCTGCCCGCGCCGTCGTCGCTGTCGCTCGCCGCGGCGCGCCTCGGCTGGGCGCTGCAGGACGTCGGCGCGGTCTCGCTGGTCGGGCGTCCGCTCGCGACGCTGGCCCGCCACCTGCTGCCGGGCCGGCGCCTGTTCGTGCTGAGCGCCGACGGCCGCACGCCGGCCGCCGTCGCGGCCGAACTCGCCGCGCGCGGCTTCGGGCCGACGCGCATCAGCGTGTTCGAACACCTCGGCGGCCCGCTCGAGCGACGGATCGATGGCCTCGCGCAAGACTGGCACGTCGACGAAACCGCCGCGCTCAATCTCGTCGCACTCGACTGCCAGGCGGGCCCCGACGCACCGCGCCGCGCGCTCACGCCCGGCCTGCCCGACGATGCGTACCGCCACGACGGCCAGCTCACCAAGCGCGACCTGCGCGCGATGACGCTCGGCCGCCTCGCGCCCGCGCCCGGCGAACTGCTGTGGGACGTCGGCGCCGGCAGCGGCTCGATCGGCATCGAATGGATGCGCGCGCATCCATCCTGCCAGGCGATCGCGATCGAAGCGCATGCCGAGCGTCAACGCTTCATCGAACACAACCGCGATACGCTCGGCGTGCCGGGCCTGCAACTCGTCGCGAGCCGTGCGCCTGCAGCGCTTGCGGGGCTCGCCGCGCCCGATGCGATCTTCATCGGCGGCGGCGCGACGGCGCCCGGCGTGCTCGACGCGTGCTGGGCGTCGCTGAAACCCGGCGGGCGGCTGGTCGCGAACGCGGTCACGCTGCAGGGCGAGATGGCGCTCGCCGCCTGGCGCGATGTGCACGGCGGCACGCTTACGCGCGTATCGTTCGCGCATGCCGAACCGCTCGGCCGCTTCGACACGTGGCGGCAGCCGCTGCCGGTCACGCTGTACGACGCGCGCAAGCCCGATGCCGCGGATGCGGCTGCCGTGGCCGGCGCGTCGCATCCGTCGAACCCAATGGACGCGTGATGCGCGACGAAACCCCCGAACAGCCCGCGCCGCTGCGCTTCGGCTACACGACCGGCAGTTGCGCGACCGCGACGTCGCTCGCGGCCGCGCGGCTGCTGCTCACGGGTCACGCGGACGACGCGGTCGAGATCGTGCTGCCGAAGGGGCAGCGCGTGATGATGCGGCTCGAGTTCTGCCGCACGACCGCCGACGGCGCCGAAGCCGGCACGATCAAGGATGCCGGCGACGATCCGGACGTCACGCATGGCGCGCTGATCTTCGCGCGCGTCGCGCTCGCGGCGGCGCCCGGCGTGCGCTTTCATGCCGGGCCGGGCGTCGGCACGGTCACGCGCGCGGGGCTGACGCTGCCGGTCGGCGAACCGGCGATCAATCCGGTGCCGCGCCAGATGATGACCACGCACCTGGAGGCGCTTGCGGCCGAGCACGGCTACGCGGGCGGCTTCGACGTGACGATCGGCGTCGAAGGCGGCGAGGCGCTCGCGCTGAAGACGATGAACCCGCGGCTGGGCATCGTCGGCGGGCTGTCGATCCTCGGCACGACCGGCATCGTGCGGCCGTTCTCGTGTTCGGCCTATATCGCGTCGATTCATCAGGGCATCGACGTCGCGCGTGCGAACGGCATCGCGCACATCGCGGCCTGCACGGGCAACGCGAGCGAGGACGCGATGCGCGCGCACTACCAGCTTCCCGACATGGCTTTGATCGAGATGGGCGATTTCGCGGGCGCGGTGCTCAAGCATCTGCGGCGCGCGCCGGTCGCGCGCCTGTCGATGTGCGGCGGCTTCGGCAAGCTGAGCAAGCTCGCGGCCGGCCATCTCGATCTGCACAGCCGCCATTCGAGCATCGACCTGCCGCTGCTCGCGCAGTGGGCGGCCGAAGCCGGTGCGAGCGACGCGCTGCAGGCCGCAATGCGCGCGGCGAACACGAGCCAGGAAGCGTTGAAACTCGCGCAGGCCGACGGCGTGCCGCTCGGCGATCTGGTCTGCGCGCATGCGTTGCAGGTGGCGCGCGACATCGTGCCGCCGTCGGTCGCGGTCGAGATGTTCGCGATCGACCGGCAGGGCCGCTTCGTCGGGGCGGCGCGATGAGCGCGCGCATCCTGCTGCTCGGCGGCACCGGCGACGCGCTGAAAATCGCGCGCGCGCTCGGCCCGCATCATGTCTACAGTCTCGCCGGCCTCGGCAAGACGCCCGACGATCTGCGCTGCGACGTGCGCGTCGGCGGGTTCGGCGGCGCAGCCGGGCTCACCGCGTATCTGCGCGACGCCGGCATCGGCCTCGTGATCGACGCCACGCATCCGTATGCCGCGCAAATCAGCGCGAACGCCGCGGCGGCGACGCGCGACGCGGGCGTGCCGCTGTGGGCGCTGCGCCGCGCGCCGTGGACGCCGCAGCCGGGCGACGACTGGCGAATGGTCGACGACTGGGCCGGCATCGAGGCCGCGCTCGCGCCGTTCCGGCGCCCGCTGTTCACGCTCGGCCGCGAACCGCTCGCGCATCTCGATGCGATCCCGCCACACCAGTTCTGGCTCGTCCGCTGCCTCGACACGCATCCCGGCAACGCCCGTGCGCAGGTCGTCGCCGCGCGCGGGCCGTTCACGCTCGACGGCGAGCGCGCGCTGTTCGCGCTGGCGGGCATCGACGTCGTCGTCAGCAAGAACAGCGGCGGCGCGGCCACCGAGGCCAAGCTCGACGTCGCGCGCGAACGCGGGCTGCCGGTCGTGATGCTGCGCCGGCCGCCGCTGCCCGATGCCGACCGCGCGTTCGACTCGGTCCGAGCGCTCATCGACGCGCTCGATCCGGCCGCGCGCGCGTGACGCGACGCAGCGGCCACTCAACGAATTGACGGAGAAATTTCGATGACGGTGTATTTCATCGGCGCGGGCCCCGGCGACCCGGAGCTGATCACGGTGAAGGGCCAGCGCCTCGTGCGCACGTGCCCGGTGATCCTGTACGCGGGCTCGCTCGTGCCGGCTGCCGTGCTCGACGGTCATCGCGCGGAGCAGGTCGTCAACACGGCCGAGCTCGACCTCGACGCGATCGTCGCGCTGCTCGCCGCCGCGCACGCGAACGGGCAGGACGTCGCGCGCGTGCATTCGGGCGACCCGTCGCTGTACGGCGCGATCGGCGAGCAGATCCGCCGCCTGAAAGCGCTCGGGATTCCGTACGAAATCGTGCCGGGCGTGACGGCCACGGCCGCGTGCGCGGCGACGCTCGGCGTCGAGCTGACGCTGCCCGGCGTCGCACAGACGGTGATCCTCACGCGCTTCGCGGGCAAGACGACGATGCCGGAAGGCGAGGCGCTCGGCGGGCTGGCCGCGCACCGCGCGACGCTCGCGATCCATCTCGGCGTGCGCCATCTCGCGCGCATCGTCGACGAAGTGCTGCCGCATTACGGCGCCGATTGCCCGGTGGCGGTGATCTATCGCGCGAGCTGGCCCGACGAGGCGCGCGTGACGGGCACGCTGGCCGACATCGTCGGCAAGGTGCAGGGCACGCAGATCGAGCGCACCGCGCTGATCCTGATCGGGCGCGTGCTCGACGCCGAAGGGTTCGCGGATTCGACGCTGTACGCGAGCGCAGGCTGAACACGCCAGCGCCGTGGAGCCGAGTATCTGGACGGGCCGCGAGGATATTGCCGGTGCGCGAGCGAGCATGACCGGGACGGCACCGGGCATACAGACGCCCGCGCCGCTGGTCCGCGATGTCGCTCAGGCTCGCGCCATCTGCCGCACCCGTTTCGGCGCGAACCCGGCCGCGAGCACGAACAGCACGACACAGAGGCACGCCATCGCGATCCATGCGGGTGTCAGGTCGGCGAGATGCTGGCGCACGATGCCGGCCGCGAACGGGAACAAGCCGGCGATCAAGTAACCGATACCCTGCACGAACCCCGTCAGCGACGCGGCATCGGCCGGCGTCGCCGCATGGTCGACCGTGACGATCAGCGACAGCGGAAACAGCGCGCCGATTCCCGCGCCGACGAGCAGCGCGGCCGGCAATGCGAGCGCTTCCGGTGCGGCCAGCATCACCAGCAACCCGACGAACAGCGACGCGATCGCCGCATGCAGCGCGGGCCGGCGATCGGGCAGACGGTCGATCGTCGCGGAAATCGTCAGCCCCGCGACGACTTCCGCGAGCGTCACGCCGCCGAGCAGGCTGCCGGCCGCGGTCGGCGACCAGCCGAGCCGCATGTAGTACGGCGGCAGCCACGCGAGCACCAGCGTGTATGCGCCGGTCGCGATGCCGAAGAACAGCGCGAGCCGCCATGCGCGCGGCGAACGCGACGGCCGCGCATTCGATACCGACGCCGGCCCGGCGGCAAGCGCGTCGCCATCGCGGCTGGCCAGCGGCCAGGCCAGCGCGGCGAGCGCCGCCGGCAACGCCCAGCCTGCAAGCGCGGCGAGCCAGCCCCAGCGCGCCGCGGCAAATGGTGCGATGACGCTCGCGAGCACCGCACCGCCCATGATCGACGTCGAGTAGACACCCATCGCCCCGCCGATACGGGTTGCGAAATGCGCCTTCACGAAGCCGGGCAACAGCGCCTGCACCATCGCGATCCCGACGCCCGCGCAGCACGCACTCGCGAGCAGCAGCCAAGCATGCTGCGCACCGACGCGCGACGCGCAAGCCAGCCCGATCAACGCGACACCGAGCCACACGCCGCCCGCGATCCCGGTGAGGCGCTGCAGGCGCCGCGCGCTCAGTGCGCCGAGCCCCATCAGCAGGATCGGGATCGTCGTCAGCAGGCTGGCCGCGCCGTCGCCGATCCCCGTCGCGCGCTGGATCATGTCGAGCAACGGGCCGACCGCGGCGAGCGCCGGCCGCAGGTTCAGCCCGACGAGCACGATCGCGGCGAGCCGCCATCCGGGGGAAGTGAAGCGATTCATTGCAAGGCCCTCTCTATCGGTACGCGGCTGCCAGCGAGGCGCCGCGCGTTTTTCAGGTAAAGTATCTCGACATCAAGATAAACGCCGATTTATCTCGACGTCAAGATAACTGGCAAGCCGAGGAGGGTTAATGGATCGAGCCGAGCATGCGCTCGCGCAATGGCGCGCCGAGCGTCCGGACCTCGACGCAACGTCGATGGTGGTGATGGGGCGGTTGCAGGAAGCCGCGCTCGTGATCGCGCGCGACCGTCTCAATCCGCTGTTCGCGCGCTACGGCATGCAGCCGGGCGAATTCGACGTGCTCGCGACGCTGCGGCGCAGCGGTGCGCCGTTCGCGCTGACGCCGACCGCGCTGTACGACGCGCTGATGATGTCGTCGGGCGGGATGACCGCGCGCATCGATCGGCTGCAGAAGGCGGGGTGGGTCGAGCGCCGGCCGAACCCGGCCGACGGGCGCGGCACGCTCGTCGCGCTGACGGATGCCGGGCGGGCGCTGATCGATGAAGCGGTCGTTGCGCACATCGACAATCAGCGTGCGCTGCTGGCGGCGCTGTCGGAGGCGGAACAGGTGCAGTTGTCGAAACTGCTGGGGAAGTTGCTGGCGGGGCTGGAAGATAGGGCGCCGGAAGGGGAAGAAGGGAACTTGCGTTGAAGAATACGTGATGCAAACGTACACGGCAGGCAGAAGAGCTCTTCGTGAATTTTCGTGGACGTCGCTTGCCGACCCACAACAGCCTGCCGTGGTTTCCGAAAGCGGCCGTTAGGGGCGTCTGTCTCTCTCAAGCAGGTTAGAGCTTGCGCGCACAAAAACCATAGTCCATCGACGTAAATGCCGAGAATCCGAGTTCGACCAGCACAGACTGCAGTCGGTTGGTAAGCGGTATCCCATAGACCTCCAGGATCGAATAGCCAGGATCGCCAGAGCGAGAATTGTGGTGATCGTCGACAGAATCCAGAATTGCGTCGCACCAGTTTTCCCGATCCACCCCGTATTGAATGAACGTGGTAACGCCGCCTTCCATGTTGAGTCCCGGCGAGTTCGGCGATGCTCTCCAGATTTGCTCGGCAACGGCAACGTTCGCAGGAGTAGCAACGACCCAAGCGTGTCGGACTCTTGCGATCACTTCTTGAATACGAGCGCCGAAATCAGGATCTACGATAAGTGCGACCGTGTCTTTCATCGGTATTCGCCCTCTCTCGTTGCTGGAATCCATCCCATCAGGGACAGGCGAATTGAAGGAGTCCGATTGCGATCCTCGACCATCTATCCAGCGATGTCGAATGTCAGAAACTGGCCGAACACCGACAATCTTCCCGAGGCTCCGCAAAAATTCGCGATGACCCCAAAAACCCGCCGCCCAATGCGGCGGGCGTCACAGTCGCGGGCCGCACGTGGCGCACCCGCGTAACCGATTAGCCGCGCGCCGGAATATTGAGCCCGCGCTCCACTGCCGGCCGCGCAACGAACGCGTCGAGCACCCGCTTGACGTGCCGGAATTCACTGAACCCAACCAGATCGCCCGCTTCGTAGAAGCCGACCAGATTGCGCACCCACGGGAAGATCGCGATGTCGGCGATCGTGTAGGTATCGCCCATCACCCACTGGCGGGTCGCGAGATGCGCGTCGAGCACGCCGAGCAGGCGCTTCGACTCGTCGACGTAGCGCTGGCGCGGACGCTTGTCCTCATAATCGCGGCCGGCGAACTTGTGGAAGAAGCCGACCTGGCCGAACATCGGCCCGATGCCGCCCATCTGGAACATCACCCACTGGATCGTCTCGTAGCGGCCCGCGAGATCCTTCGGGATCAGCTGACCCGTCTTGTCCGCCAGATAGATCAGGATCGCGCCCGATTCGAACAGCGGCAGCGGCTGGCCGTCGGGGCCGTTCGGATCGATGATCGCGGGGATCTTGTTGTTCGGGTTCAGCGACAGGAATTCGGGCGAGAACTGGTCGTTCGTGTCGAAGCGCACGAGGTGCGGCTCGTACGGCAGGCCGGTTTCCTCGAGCATGATCGACACCTTGACGCCGTTCGGCGTCGGCAGCGAATAGAGCTGGAGACGGTCGGGATGCTGGGCCGGCCATTTTTTCGTGATCGGGAAGACGGACAGGTCGGGCATGAAAGTTCGCTCGTCGAAGTGGATGATCCGCGCAGCGTTGCGCTGCCGCGCCCGAACACGTTCCACGGCGCGGCGGCGGGCCGGAGCGCGCCGAAAAACGCCCACTGTAGCCGATCCGCGGAATCGATGCAGGGCTCGACCACGCGCGCCCGGTGCCGCCTCGCCCGGCGCCGTCAGAAGTTGTGCCGCAGCCCGACCATCGCGGCCGTGGTGCCGACGCCCGGTGCGACCGGCTGCCCGTACACGAGCATCTGGTCCATCGTGCCGCGATTGTTCACGTGGCCGACCTGCGCATAGACCATCGTCCGTTTCGACAAGCTGTAGTCGGCCGCGAGCACGACCGCCGTCGAGCGGTTTTCGGAACGGTTGCGATCCTTCAGGTAGTACACGGCGGACGTGACCTGCAACGCGGGCGTGAAGCGGTAGCCGACGCCGGCCGACAGCATGTCGAGGTTCACCTTGTCCGCATGCGACGGATTCCTGCCGTTGCCGTACGACGCCGACACCGAGAAATCGCGGATCGTGTATTTCGCGCCGGCGTAGACGAAGCGATTGTTGTCGACGCCGGTCGGCGCGACGCCCGGCGCCGGATTCGCGTCGTGACCGTTGTAGTAGACGGCCGACAGGTTCAGCCCGTCGTTCGCATACCTGAGCACGACCGATTCGCGCGTGCCGCCCTGAAACTGCCCGGCGACGCCGCCCGGCGCGTATTCGAGCGCGATCGACGCACCCGCGAACGTCGGCGACTGGTAGACGAGCGCATTGCTGTCGTACAGCGCGCCGATCGCGCCGTTGGTGCTCGTGCCCGGCCAGCCGGCGGCCGTGTTCAGGCCGAGCCACGCGGTCAGCACGCTGCCGAAGAACTGCGCATTGCGCACGTCGGTGTCGGCCATCGCGTAGATCATCGGCACGATCTGGCGGCCGGCCGTGAACGTGCCGAACGGGCCCGACACGCCGAGCGACGCGACCTGGTTGAAGATCGCGACGGCGCCCGGCGTGTCGCTCAGCTGCAGCTTGCCGGTACTGCTGTCGAACGAACCCTGCAGCTTGAAGTTGATCTTGTAGCCGCCGCCGATGTCCTCGCTGCCCCGGATGCCCCAGAAGCTCGAATAGATGCCGCCGTCCTTCATGCGGAACACCTTGCCGGTGTTCGGCGCGCTCGGGCTGAACGACGCGGCCGACGTGCTCTGGTACAGCAGGCCCGTGTCGATCACGCCGTACAGCGTGACGGAGGATTGCGCGTGCGCGAGCGCCGAACAGCCGGCAAGCGCCGCGAGCGCGGCCAGTTTCGTCTTCATCGAAGTCTCCAGAATCGTCATGGACCGGACGGGATCGAGCCCGGCCGGGTGAAGCGGGGAAGCAGCGGGGCAGGCGGGAACGCGCGACATGCGCGCCGCCGCGAGCCGTGCGGAAAGACTACGCAACGACGGGCGGCCGCTCCCCCCCATGCGCGGGGGGCAGGGTTGCGGAGAATCGAAACGGGGATGGACAGGCGACTGCGCAGCCGCGGGCGACGGGTTCAGGCCGGCATCAGGGCGCGCTTTCGAGCAGCCCGAGCACCAGCGCGCGGCGCACCGCATGCTTGCGCGAGCTGGCGTCCAGCTTGCCGAACAGGTTCTTCAGGTGCCATTTCACGGTTTCCTCGCCGACGGCGAGCGCGACCGCGATCTCCTTGTTCGACAGGTTGCGCGCGAGCAGCTCGAGGATCGCGCGCTCCTTCGGCGTCAGCACGACGCTCGGCACCGCGCGCGGGCTCGCCGCGCCGCGCGGGGCCGGCGGCACGATGCGCGGCTGCGGCAGCGCGTGCCGCGCGGGGCCGTCGC